>CAZYTI010001470.1:0-1501 GCA_964650065.1 uncultured bacterium | reverse complement strand
ATTTCGGTCCTCATCAAGGGTGAAACAGGCACAGGGAAAGAATTAATTGCCAGGGCTATTCATAGGGCGGGCAGACGGAAAAAGGCACGCTTTGTTGCTATCAACTGTGGTGCTCTACCGGAAACTTTGCTTGAGAGTGAACTTTTTGGCCACGAGAAGGGTAGTTTTACAGGGGCACAGTCCAGACGCCGGGGTCGGTTCGAATTGGCCGATGGGGGCACCCTGTTTTTAGATGAACTCACAGAGACATCGCCATCTTTTCAGGTGAAGCTTCTGCGTGTGCTTCAGGAGGGCACATTTGAACGATTGGGTAGTGAACGCACCATCAGGACGGACATACGGTTGATTGCAGCTACGAATAAAGATTTGAAGGGCGAAGTGAGTGGAGGTTATTTTCGGGAAGATCTCTATTACCGTCTTCAAGGGTTTACTCTGGAACTGCCTCCTCTTCGAGAAAGACGCAATGATATTCCTCTCTTGGTCAGACATTTTTTAGAAAAACATGGTTACCATAAAATTGCTTCGCTTTCGGATCGGGTTCACCAATTGATCCTGACATATCGCTGGCCGGGTAATGTGAGGGAGTTGGAGAACGTCCTTCGAAGAGCCGCCATATTAGCCCAGAGCGATGGACGGGACATGATCCAGGCAGGGGACTTACCCCAGGAAATTCATGAATGTGAATCCCCCGCCCTGGAGAAAGTCGCTTATCAACCCCTGGAAGACCAAATTTTAACCATGTTAAGGGCATTCAAATTCTCCCGTTCCTCGATCAGTCAAACGGCCCGAGCTTTGGGAAATCGAGACAGGGGTACGATAACTGAATATTTTCGGGGGATATGTTTCGAGCTACTGGTTAAAAACGATTTTGATGTGGATCGAACTGCCAGGGATATTGCCGGAACTGACGACGACCATGTGGTTGAGAGGGTCAAATCAAAGATCAAGGGCTATTTGGATAATATTGAGACACCCCTGGATCTGGATACACAGTACTCCAACATGCTCCCCTCCTGTTATCGAGGTCTCCCTCAAAAATATCATCCCTTTCTTGGCCGGGTCATCGAACACCTTTCAGAGATCAGATAAATTCATCGTGATCTTGCGCGGAGATTTTCCGCATTTCCGCTTTATTCCATGTGCGTGGGTCAATATTCAAATCAAGTTAGCATCTTTTCAACTTCTTATTATTATGATACTTAATACCATAACGTTTCTGTCATAAACTTTTGGCATCCTAGTTGCATTTTGATCACCTGATTTGGAATTATTATCGATTTTTAAAAATGAGTGAGGTGATTAAAATGAAGAGAAAATCGGGTATAATCTTAAGTAGTGTCATTGTAACTATTTTATTTTTTAACAGTACACTAATGGGCCAGTATGCCTTGAGATCTTCGGGGATTGTTTTAAGGGGTTCTTTTTGGGATACCGGAGATGACCAATCCTTGGTTTCAATCTCGAATTCAGGGGGTGTTCGTGTGGGTCAGATGGGGGGATT
>CAZYTI010001469.1:0-1506 GCA_964650065.1 uncultured bacterium | reverse complement strand
CTGTATCAAACGTATTCACCAAGAAAGAAGAAAGACGAAAAGCAGTAAAGCTGAGCCAAATTGATAGGCTTAAAAACGCCGAGGATTCACTGGCAGAGTGGGAGCTTATTCAAGCTGAAAATGGGCGTTACAGTTGGAAAGATGAATACTGGACTATCATTCTATCTCTGCCATTGATAGGTGCGTTCATTACACCTTTTGTGCCTTTTATTATTGCTGGAATTGAAGCCATTAACCAAATGCCACAGTGTTACCAATATTGGGTGGGCGTGGCGATTCTAACTAGCTTTGGTGTGAGGCTAGCTAAGAAATAGACAAATTCATTCTCCTAAATTAAAATAATAATAAGCGCGTAGGGCGCATTTAAACCCCGTCTATCTCCTTAATCATAGCGGGGTTCTTTTTTTAGGATGTCTTATGAATGGCCTATTAGAACACATAGAATTTGTTATTGGTGCGATTGTTGTCCCAATCTTCCTTTACCTTTTAAATCGCTCAAACAACAGGCATAATAAACACGATAAGACGCAAAATAAACTATTCGAGCTTATGGACAAGAAGATTGATTCAGACGAAGCTGAGAAGATGATGGATCACAAAGATGAAATAGTTGAACTAAAATGCGAAAACAAGAGGCTAACCAATGAACCGCCCCACAATACAAAAGATAGGTAAATACACCTTTAAATTAGTTGAAGATTTTACCGCTGCTGGCGTCACGGTTCCTGCCGGATTTGAGTTTGATGGTGCAAGCGTACCACGATTATTGTGGACCATGTTTAATCCTGTCGGTGAGCTTTTCGAGGCTTCTATTGTTCACGATTACATGTACGAAAACGCATTAGAGACAAAAGAAAAGGCCGATGATAAGTTTTATGAAATAGCTAAAATGTACGGAGCAAATAGGGCATGGGCGGCATATTGGGCTGTTAGATTAGGTGGAAGGGGCAATTATTGATGCACACATTTCTATCCCTCGATGTATCTATTATACCAAAAGAAACAAAAGAAAAAGTCGATGGCTTTTGGAGAGGTAAGTTTTCAAATGATGGAAAAATTGGTGATAATGGTTCCTATGAAGTTGAACCGTCCAGGCTTTTAATAGATGGCTACAATGAAAAAGGTGAACTTGTTCACCCTCAGTCAACATTGGACTACTGGTTACAATGGTCTGAAAATCCCGAGCAAATACAATGGGAGCTTTTGAACACAGCAGTACACTACGACCAAAAAGAAATCAAATCCCTAAAAAACAATCCTGAGTCAATATGGTATGAACCTCCTGCGGAGTATTTATAAATGGCATGGGCTCTAATATTTGACGGTGTAAATGATGGAGTTCAAACGCCCGATTGGTTCCCTACTGACAATGGCGAGTGGTCGGTTGAGGTTGACCTAATTACCGGGTCAGATGTTGTTTCTGATACATTTGTTTGTGGTTATGAGGATCCTCCTAGTGGGGCAAATAGGACTTGGAAGCTTTTTATAAACTCAGGTACATTTGGC
>CAZYTI010001468.1:0-1508 GCA_964650065.1 uncultured bacterium | reverse complement strand
TACCTGTTTCAATAATTCCGTATGGTCCTGAAAATAACCGCATCCGTATCTTTTCGCAATAGCCCTCCCACTCTCCCTATTGATATCAGCTACTCCGACAAGCTTTACATTCTCAATCTCCGAATAAACCCTGACATGATTTTTCCCCATGGCACCGATTCCGATAACTCCAACTCTTAACATGAATTCCCCAAACCATTTATTTGAAAATTACCAAATACAGCATTTCTGCATTTCAAATATTTCCCCCTCACTCGTAAAGCCCAAGCTCAGACATGACAGTCCTCTTATCACATGCCATCAATTCAGACCGCCAATCTTCACGTAATAATCTCTCCCTGAAAGCTTAACTTTATATATATATATTGTCATGCATTTATATTATTAACCTCAACATAGTTCGAATCATTATTAATCTGATTTTATTTGCGGAAGAGTTTAAATATGGGATACCAAATTACCACCCCGCAGGAATCATCATGGCACGGTTGAAACTTCAGAGGAACTACGGGCTTTCTCACGCGCTTTCCCTTGGAATTGGCACTATGATCGGGGCCGGTATTTTTATCCTTCCATCCTTTGCTGCGGGAAGGGCCGGACCCGCTTCCTCAATATCCTATCTTATTGGGGGATTAATAGCTGTCCTGACTGCCTTCAGCCTCTCTGAACTTGCTACTGGTATGTCTAAAGCAGGTGGAAGTTATTATTTCATCAATCGTTCACTGGGTCCTTTTTTCGGGACAATTACAGGTATAGGTATGTGGATGGGGCTCATTTTTGCATCTGCTTTCTATATGATAGGTTTCGAATATTATCTCTCGGATCTCTTTGGTTTCGATATCGCCTTCTCCGGCTATGTCATCGATACCAAGTTCGTTACCGTGCTCATTACCTTTGGATTGGTTGCTATCAATTATTTCGGAACAAAAGGTGCCGGAGATTTCCAGAAGATCATTGTATATCTCCTCCTTGTTATCCTTGCCATTTTCATCATATGGGGTGCCCTTCATATGCATTTTGGGATGGAGAGAACCCAACTGAAACCTTTTGCCCCAGAGGGATGGGGGTCTGTGGCAGGGGTTGCAGCTTTGGTCTTCATTGGATTCTTGGGCTTCGAAGTGATTGCCACTGCGGCAGAAGAGATCAAGGATCCGGATAAGAACATCTGGCGTGCCATGATAGGCTCCGTAGTCATCGTCACCATTCTCTACATGGTCATTATGCTGGTTACCACGGGAATAGTACATTACGAGACTTTGAGTGACCTGGAAACGCCTGTGTCTTACGCTGCAGACATTTTCTTGGGCGAACGAGGTCGCATCATAATCACTTTTGCAGCCCTTCTCGCGACAATCTCTTCTGCGAACGCCAGTATCCTGTCAGCCTCCCGCGTCAGCCTTGCAATGGGGAAAGACCGTATACTTCATCCCTGGACTCAGAAACTGCACGATAAATTTGCTACTCCGTCCCATTCCATTCTCATTACTGGGGCCCTTATATTCGTTTTC
>CAZYTI010001467.1:0-1509 GCA_964650065.1 uncultured bacterium | reverse complement strand
AGTGGCTCAATTTTCACGACCGAAAATGGCTCACTTTTAAACGACCGTTGACAATTGTATCAAAGCTTCAATTTCAGAGATTTTTTTTGGATCGATTTCGCTTGCCTTCTTCATCAAGAATTTATTAGATGTTCGCAGTTGATCAAAAAGGAGAGGTTCATCCACGCCGATCATTTTTCCATCTTTTTTAACAAATTCGCCGCTAACCATAACAGTATCCACATTTCCGGTTGAGGCATACATGACAACAGAAGCGGCCGGATCACCTTCAGGTACCATGGACAGACAGTTGCGATTGATAAGAACAATGTCTGCTTCCTTTCCCGGAGTCAGGCTGCCGATTCGTGAATCGAGCCCGGCTCCTTTTGCACCTCTAATTGTGGCTGACTCCAGTACATCTCGAACCTTGACTGCAACTTGGGTGATCCACTTTCCAGAATCGACGGTTTGTTGGTCGTTAAAAGCACGCTGAGCTTGTAAAGATAGACGCATCTGATTAAAAAGATCACCGCTGTTGTTGGATGATATGTCTGCACCAAGAGTGTAGTTAACTTCAGCTTTTCTAGCCCGCATCGTAATTCCTGATCCCATACCCATTTGGAGTTCCGTATCCGGTGTTGCTACCACTGATGCATCACATTTCTCAAGCAATCTTAGTTCCTCATCGGTAAGATAATAACCATGCGACATAAGCATATCCGAACCTAATAACCCAGCCTCTGAAATTTTTTTTACAAATAATGCTGTTGGTGAATTTAAATGTATAGTCACCAATTGAGCACCATTTGCTCTTGAAAACTCAATCTCTTCGTGTATTGCATCGATTTCAGCAAGTTCGAGTTCATTTAGGGCCACTCCTAATGTCACACGTTGATCTTTCTCAGAAAAATGAGTCGATTTTATTCGGTAAAAATCTTCAAAGTGCCATTTAGGTGTTGTGAAACTTTCGAAAATTTTTCCATCCTCTGGAACCTCCCACATCCCATAACAAAAAACGGAACGAACTTTCGATTCTTTTGTTCCTCGAATCGCTGCGTCGGCATGCTCAGGAGATGCCATTATATGAGCATGGTCAACCAATGTCGTCACACCAGCTTCTAAAGCTTCCAGGCCTCCAGCATAATTCCCCAGATAAACGTCCTCCGGACGATATAAGTTTGCCCAAAGGGCCCTGATAAAAATAACATAATCGTTCAATGTCCAGTCGCAAGTAGCGTGCCTTAAATTGGTTTGCCAGACGTGTCGATGGCAATCGACAAAGCCGGGAAGGGCGATCATGCAACTGGCATCAATTTGATCTGCGTCTTTAATATCTATACCGGATCCTATTTGTACTATTTTTGAATCTTCGATAAGGATGTCAGCCTTATTGAAATCTCCAATATTTTCGTCCATCGTCAAAATACAGGCATTTTTTATAAGTTTTCGGGATTTTTCCATTTCAAACTCCATTTGTATAACGATTTTATTATTTTATCTACGCTCTGCACCGACAAGTACCCATAGCAT
>CAZYTI010001466.1:0-1511 GCA_964650065.1 uncultured bacterium | reverse complement strand
GTCTGACGAATATTCAAATAAGTGGCAAATAATTAACGTATTACTAAATTTAAACAGATGAAACATCCATGACAAGTAAATCTTGATACACAAGGGAATGATTATTAAATGAAATTTGAAACTTGAAATTAGAAATTCAGGAGAAGACCAAATTTCTAATTTCTAATTTCCACATCTTGATTTGGCAAAATGCAATCAACTAAAAATGTAGTAACTACAAAAATATAAACACATGAAATAATGCCAAAACATTTTATTTTATTTTTCCTCTATGTAAATTTTACGGCTTCAAATCTTTTTGCTGAAAAAAATGATACAATAAAGGAATTTACTAATATTGAGGATAACCATAAGTGTTTGGTATGCCATGGACAAAGAATATATGAGTATTATAACGATTGGTCGGAAAAGCATGAAAGGAAACTGATGCCGGTGGAGTTTTTTGTTGATTCGGCCATTTATTATAATGCAAGCCATTGGGATTTTAAATGTATCGACTGCCATTCGGTTGAATACGAAGTTTTTCCACATGATGGTGAATTAAGGATGGAAGAGAAATACACCTGTCTCGACTGTCATGAGGAAGATAAAGATTTCCCTGAATATCGTTTTGAAGAAGTAGTAGAGAATTATGAGTTAAGCATTCATTCAAGAAAGCATTATGATGATTTTAGCTGTTGGAGTTGCCATGATGCCCACGGATATAAAGTTAAGTTCAGAAAAACTTCCGATCTGCTCGGTGTTATTAAATATGATAATGCCATCTGTTTAAATTGTCATTCAAATAAAGATAATTACCAATTATTAAAAGACACGGTAATGCCTGATATTACTGCTGCTCATGAGTGGCTGACAAACCGTGAGCTTCATTTTAAAAAAGTAAGGTGTATTGAGTGCCATGCTGAAAAGCATAATAGTATTTTGATTCCTCATAATATTTTACCAGCCGCTGAAAGTGTTAAAGCCTGTGTTGACTGTCACTCTGAAAATTCAATATTGCTATCTACCTTGTATAAATTTCCGGCTGCTGAAAATCGTAGTAAAGGCGGATTCATCAACAATAAAATCCTTGCAGAATCTTATGTGATTGGAGCCACAAAGAGTAAGGTGTTAAATGTTGTGAGTATTGCTATTATTTTGATAACTTTTCTTGGAATTATTATACATGGATTTTTAAGATTAAAGATAAAGTCGCATAATAAAGCCGGGCATACAAGTAAAACTTACCTTTATCCTGTTTGGGTCAGAACGTGGCATTTAATAAATGCTCTACTTTTCCTTGTATTGCTTTTTACTGGAATCAGCATGCAATATTCAAACCCGGATTATTTTATTATCCGTTTTGATCTGGCGGTTACCTGGCACAATGTTGCAGGAGTGTTACTTGCAATTAATTATGTGTTTTTTATTGCCGGTAATATCATTTCAGGGAACAGTAAATTTTATTGGTTTAAGCTAAGAGACTGTTTAAAAATTTAATTTCAAAATTTATTAAGCATCAACCGGATCAT
>CAZYTI010001465.1:0-1511 GCA_964650065.1 uncultured bacterium | reverse complement strand
GGGACTCCTCATTTCCACATATTCCCGGATATCGTCGGTATCCATTTTAACCAACCTCTTCATATGGGTCTTACTCATTCTGGCTATTCCCAACCTCAGTCCTTATCTGTCAGCTCAATTCTTCAAGATTCCTTCCGTGAACCTCATCGAAAAGGAAATCGCTCGAATTACAGGGATCGATCGCGACGATCTGGGACGCCGACTCTCTGCTGAAGTGCGAGAAAGATATGAACAGAATTATGGTCAGATTTTTTCTGAATTATTAGAGATGAATCAAGAAGCCATCCAAGACCGACTACGCCGGGATGCATCTTTCAAGGCCCTGTATAACAGTTACGCCGAAGAATCGAGAAGCGCCTGGCCGGAGGCCAATCGCATTCAAGGGGAAAAGGCCAACGTACTCCGGAGAGAACTGAACATGAAGGCAGGCATTCAAACCTGGGTTGCCAAACATATCGCCTGTCTCTCGCCCTACGCCAATTTTGTCTATCTCGCAACGGACCTGACCGGTACGGGACTGCGGGGCCTGACTTATTTCCGTAGGTCTACTAACGAGTTTGAACAAAGCTTTCAACCCTATCTTCAAAAAAAGATCCGTGAAGCCAGAGAAGCCGATCCGACATTCCATTCCAACGCATTCATCGACCTGAGCGACCGACCACGTTTCTCATTCCGGGAGGAACCGGTGTCAGGCAGGCTTTCGGCCGTCCTTCCATACTGGGGCGTTTTGTTGTTCTTCAATGTATTGTTCTTTACGATCGCTTTCGTTGGATTTCTGAAATATGATGTCAGGTGAAGCAGGTGAACGGTAAACGGTGTCTTAGCATTGTAGCACCGTTTACTGTTCACCAAGACGAATAAAAAGATGACTTTCAAGCAAAAGGCTCACCTACAAATGAGGCTAACCGAATAGGATGTTCAAATGATCGAAACCATCATCAAGCGGGAAATTCTGGAATACTTAAAATCCTCAAAATTCGTCATCGGTCTGTGCCTAACCGTACTGTTAATAACAATCAGTACAATCATCAATATTGATGACTTTCAGCAACGGAGGCAAGACTATTTGGACGCCAGCAAAGATGCTGAACGCAGATTTAGAGTCGAGATATTCCGGGAGCCAAAGGTGCTTAGTGCTCTGGTGCAGGGTAAAGACCACAAGCTGGGCAACAGATTGGAATATTCTTACATGAATCTCCCGATGAGACCATCTGGTTACATGGGATTTTCGAGTCAGCATTACCGTTTTTTTTCAGGATTTTCATCTGTCGATTATGCTTTTGTCGTGCGTGTCTTGCTAAGTCTAATCGTTATTTTTCTTGCGTACAATTCGATTTCAGAAGAAAAGACCCGGGGAACATTAAAATTAACCCTTTCAAATCATCTTCCAAGAGACCAACTTCTCATGGGCAAATTTCTTGGAGGTCTGTTTGTCATTCTCGGCTCATTGATTATCGCAACGCTGGTGGCACTCATCATCCTGATAATCCATCCGGCCATTGAGATTACAA
>CAZYTI010001464.1:0-1513 GCA_964650065.1 uncultured bacterium | reverse complement strand
ACCAGAAATCTTTCGATCCTTGGGTTCTTTGGTTTTCACATCAATACCTGTCTTTATCTGAAAAGAATCGGGTGAGGGTCCCATCTGATCCATGACATCTAAAAGCTGGTGTGTTCCATAATTTTTATCTGCCGATCCACAGATGACAGGGATCACAGATCGATTCAAAATCCCTTTTCTGAGTCCTTCAGAGATTTGCTCATCGGTCAGTGTTCCCGCATCAAAATAGGTTTCCAGCAAACTGTCATCACTTTCCGCAGCCGATTCAATCACCTTATCCCGCAATTCGTTTGCTTTCTGAGCCAAATCATCAGGAATATCGGACATGGCATATTTACCCTTATCTCCTCCTTCGAAGGTGATGAGTTTCATTGTGAGCAGATCGACGAGTTTATTGAAACCTTCTCCCTGATTCACAGGAAATTGGAGAGCAACCACACCGGTTCCATATCGTTCCCGGGCAGAACTCAAGACTTTACTGAAATCGGCATGTTCGCTATCTATTCTATTCACAAAAAGCAGTCGGGGAATTTTATACTCATCGGCAAATTCAATGACCTGTTCCGTGCCTACTTCTATGCCATCGACACCGCTGAGGATGACCACGGCAAGATCAGTCACCCGCAAGGCCCCTTTGGTTTCTCCGATGAAATCCGAATAACCCGGTGTATCCAAAACATTTATCTTACAATCATTCCATTCTCCATGCAGCAATGTCGTGCTGATGGATATCTTCCTCTCTATCTCATCCGGGTGATAGTCTGACACGGTATTGCCATCGTCTATCTTTCCCATCCGATTTATTTCACCCAGACTATAGAGTAATGACTCAGCAAGGGTAGTCTTACCCACCCCGCCATGACCAATGAGAGCAATGTTCCGAATCTTGTCAACTGTATATTCTTTCACAGGCTGCCTCCTTTTCTAACTGACCTTCTTAAATTTTTTTTATTCATTTTGTAATGTTTGTCTCACCTGATCACGCATTACACGTCCTGTGGGTCCCTTGGGGAGATCCGTTATAAAATGAATGACTTTCGGACACTTATACGCGGCCATCCGTTCCTTAATATATTCAATGATCTCTTCTTGCTTGGCCTCTTCACCATCTTTCAATATGATAAATGCGTGTATCTCTTCACCGCTATTGGGATCCGGCACACCCACAACGGCCGCTTCTTTGATCTTGGGATGTCCGATGAGAAATTTTTCAACCTCCCTTGGATAGACACTGAATCCGCCCTTGACGATCACATCCTTTTTCCGAACAACGATAAATCCATATCCATCATCGTGCAACTTAGCGAGATCTCCCGTATAAAGCCATCCGTCCTTCAGAGCCTCCTTCGTTGCCTCCGGTCTGTTTAAATACCCCTTCATGATATTGGGGCCCTGTACGATGATCTCTCCGACCTGGCCGGGCTTCACTTCCGCACTATTTTCATCAACAATTTTCAAATCAATTCCGGGGAGAGGTAATCCAATGGAACCGGCTTTTCGTTCTCGGACAGGA
>CAZYTI010001463.1:0-1515 GCA_964650065.1 uncultured bacterium | reverse complement strand
CATCCTTTGCAGAAACCAATGGGTTCTTTAATTTGGATAGATAATCACAGATAAATTGCGTAAGATAAGGCTGACCATCTGTCCAATAGTGAATTTGTGCTGTAATTGTTTCTGCTTGTTCTTCAGAAATGCTTAGATGATTCACCAATTGACCAATTTGTTCAGACGTAAAATCCAGAAGTGATATACGAGAAGCGATGTTGAAAGGTGAGATTTTTTTGTCCGAAATAAGGTCCTGGGGATTAAATGCGCCTGCAAATATAAATGCAACATGTTTAAAAGCAGTTTCAAAGGAACGTTCATTGTATATCGCCCGAATGTTACTAAAAAAATACTCTGTCCAATCCAATTTAGCTAAACCGATTTCATCTAAAGCAATAACAAATTTCTTATCACATTTTCTACCCTGGTCCGCTATAGTCGATAAAAACTGATACCATTGACTCCCTGATTTAGGATATTCAGGACATGCCTCTTTAGAGATAAAACTTAACTTACGCAGAATTCGGTCGCAAAGAGATTCATACCATTTACCCTCGTTTTCAAAATTAAGAGTGGTCATGTCAATATAACAAAATCGGTAATCTTTGAGAATTTTCATTAAATGGATAATAAGACTCGTTTTACCTTGTTGTCGTGGCTCAATAATTTTAAGGTAATCCATCTTTTGAAGATATTTAATTGCTTCATAATCGGCCTGCCGTTCAATATAGACCACTGAATCAATATCTAATGAACCGCCAATTTTGAATTCAATAGCGTGAGAGTTGCTCATAATTATAATCCTTTTCTGTCAACTGTAACTGGTTGGTTCTATAATATCACCAAACTCTTGGTAGGCCTCAACTAATTCTTCTAACATATCCTCGGCAGTGATGGTCTTAGCAATAACCTCAGGAAAGGTTTGTACAAAAAATGTGTAGTAGCCCTGTGATGTTTTTTTCAGAATAGAACGGAGTTCAACTAACCGACTTAAAGCTTCATTAACTTCTCGAACTTTAGGGCTGAGATTAAGTCTATCTTGAAGAATCCTCCGGATCTGTCTAGATGAATAGTATTCAGATTCCTGCTGTGAGATGACCAGGGTGAGAATTCGCTCAAGAATAGTAGTATGACCCCAAAACACCATTAAAAAATCCTCATGTTGAACTTCTGGTTTGGCGATAACATTTTCTACATCATGTGGTGAAATCCTTCGCTCTCTCTTGAGATCCAAATCTTTGATAAGCCTTGCACATATCTTTTGCACAATGTTTGGATGCCCCATAGTAAAAAACCATATCTTTTCCACAATATATTCCTCGTTCACCAATTCAATGTTCATTTCTTTCAATGGACGAGTAACCAATTCTTTAACGTTTTCAAAATTTAAAAATCCTATTTTTTTGACTTTAGGAAAATTATACAGGCGACCTGTAGAATCATGAACTGCTTCACGCAAAATCCTTTCACCTGCAAATACAAATTGACATAGTTTTTCTTCTGTTAAAGCACGTAATTCTCGAAAGAGAGGCC
>CAZYTI010001462.1:0-1515 GCA_964650065.1 uncultured bacterium | reverse complement strand
ATGGAATAGCTCAAGATAGTACCCATAATATGTATCATTTTAATATACTATGTATCGAATATAAAACAAATCAATTTATAGTATTATTATATTGAATAATAGGTTTTAAAATGGCCTTTGCAATAGGGGGATATAATGAGCAAATTTCTCTTCACTAACCTCTGGTCGGATGATCTTGGGCTTCCCATGCGAACCGTTCCCATTGCTGCCGAACTCGTAAAAAAAAGCATGACGTTTATTTTTGTAATCCTGTAGCATCACCTGGTAAAATTATAAAAGAAGCCGGATTGCAGAATCTCGTTCCGGAAATTAGTCATTTCCCCACAATATTTGCACCGGCGACTGATGAAGTATGGAATATTGATCACTTCTCAGCTCTAACCGGAAATCTGGACAGGATGTTTGTGGAAGATTCGATGGCGGCTATCATAAAAGTGGTTCGTGATTTCAAAATTGATATTGTGGTGGATTCTTGGAATCAGTCGGCGTGCCTGGCTGCAAGGATACTAAAGAAACCCTTGGTCACTATTATACAGGCGGACATGCACCCGGCGAATAAAGGATTTATCTGGTGGAAGGACACGCCGGATTATTTGCCAAATCCAACATCGATATTCAACAAAATATTATCCTCTCATGGACTTGATAGCATTAAGAGCTCTTCAGAATTGTTTCGAGGCGATTTGATATTATGCGTAGGATCACCCGAGACCGATCCAATACCAATTGGAGAAAACGTGTACCATGTTGGCCCGATATTTTACCAGAAATCAGGGGCTGGTCTTCCGGAATGGCTTAGACTGAGGCATCAGGATAAGCCCTTGATATGGGTATATTCAGGAAACCCGGAGTATGGGCAAAATATCTCATGGGCGGATTCGATTATTGTTTTACAGGCATCCATTGAAGCTTTGGCTGATGAAGATGTAGATGTCGTCATGACGACCGGCCACCATGATTTACCGAAGCGTCTTTCTCCCTTGCCCGGTAATTTCAGATATGAATCATTTATTCCGGGTATCGCTCTTGCGAATAAAAGTGCATTGATTATCCATCATGGCGGGCATGGATCTTGTATGACAGGCCTGTTTACGGGTACACCGGCGGTGATTATCCCCACATATTCCGAACGCGAGAGCAATGCTCGGCGCATGGTGCAATTGGGAGCAGCAGAAATTTTAATTCCCCATTTAAACAGTTCATCTGAAAAAATCGTCCCCGCCGAAATCTTAAGGGAAAAGGTAAGGCTCATACTTTCCGACTCATCTTACAGGGATAATGCAAAGAAAATGAGCCGCGTCATGCAAAATTATGGCGGGGCAAAACAAGCAGCCCATTTGATTGAAGATTTTTTAAATTAATTTTCTTGAACTATGGCCAATATTTTAGTAATGATGTCAAGTCGTTATTGATAATGATGGGGTAAAGTATCAATTGAGTTTTTTTAAAATGTTAAGTGAGATGAACTCGTAAAAAGTCAAGATTTAGACGATTTTGAAAAAAGTTCAAGATCAA
>CAZYTI010001461.1:0-1516 GCA_964650065.1 uncultured bacterium | reverse complement strand
AAGCGGAGCTGTTGTATAAACCAGCACATCATCCCTTGATTCGACCCCCTGTTGATTGCGACATCCCTGTGTCAAACTCAATGACCCATATACGGAAGTGCCTCCTACTGTGGGAACCGGATTTGCCGGATCATATTCATACTGGTCAACCTGCTCCTCATCAGGCTCTTGAAGATTCAAAATCCCGTCACCGCCGGCAGTATTCGCATTCCCACCGCTATGTAGGTAGTAGCTTGTCCACTCAGTTCTTTCAAGTGGCCATTCCTTCTCTGTACGCCACTCATTTTTCCCCATAATATAAATTTTTATAGGATCTTCATCGAGAATCCCGTTATCCTCGCCGTCCAACCAGTGCTTATAAAAAGGAAGCATATCTGTTTCCATAACAATTAAGAAATCGGCGTTTTCGCTAAAATCCCTATCTGGAAAGGTTGCAAGCATATCATGGGTATACGGACCGATTAAAATCTTGCTCTGGCGAGCTGCATCACTCCCGCCTTCCGACTTCATCCGAAGGAAATCTTCAATGGCATAGTCCACATAATAGTCATACCAACCTTCGATTATCAATGCTGGTGCATTCATATTTGACACTTCATCATCTACATTGACAGGATCCCAATATGGATTTTGCGTGGCATTCTGAATCCAATCATTGTAGTGATTAATATCCATTCCGAGACTATTGTCTACATCAATAAGCGGCAAATGCCCTGCTGCCGCATCGGCAGCAGCAGGGTCAATAGATCGATGATCCCTGAGGGCGTTTTCCCAATGCCAGATAAAAACATCGTTAAATCGAAAAATTGAATCGTATATCCAGCGCTTATAAATATTCTGGCTTGTTACCTGGGGGACGATGGCTTTTAGAGATTCACTTCCGAGAGAGGCTGGTAGCCACTGGGTAGAGCCAACGTATGAGTAGCCCCACATCCCGACATTTCCACTGGACCATTCTTGGGATGCTGCCCATTCAATTGTATCAAGACCATCCTCGGCTTCATTAATATAAGGATACCATTCTCCTTCAGACTGATGTTTCCCCCTGACATCCTGCCAGATAAAAACAAAACCCTGGGAAGCATAAAGTGCACCGAAATCGGGATTGTACCAATCTTTTCTACCCTTTTCATAGCAGGTGCGCGCTATAATTACTGGAAATGTCTCGCCGGCATCCGGCCGGTAAACGTCGGCAAGCAAATTAATGCCGTCTCGCACAGGAACCGCGACATTTTCTTCAACCAGTACTTCGTAGGGAGGGCCAACAGGCTCCTCGTTGCCGTTGTCCTGGCTGATATTGTTATCACTATCGTAAAATACAACAAAAACCACCAACAACAGCACGATGAAAATAATAAATTTTCTGAAATTCTTCAGATCCTTTAATGAGATACTTTTTAACATCGCAAGCTTCTTCTTTTTGATTTACTGTAAAGGTTACCCAAAATTCCTACCAGTAGAATATTTCCTCAGCATCAGGGTATGCAAACAACCGGGCATTTTGACTCAAGAATCA
>CAZYTI010001460.1:0-1520 GCA_964650065.1 uncultured bacterium | reverse complement strand
AGGAGACCCCACGCCACCATCACCCTGAAGGCGCTCTACGACAAAATCCAATATAAAAACCAATGTCCCTGAGAGCAGAATAATCACATATCCCCTCTCACGAAGCATCTCCATATAATGATGTACTTTCCTGGAAAACCTCGGATGCAAATAGGTCTCGTAGAGTTCCGGTAATAATGCTTTTACTTCATGCGCATTCAGCCCCTTAAGATAAACAGACTTTTTTCGTATCACCTGCTCAAATCCATGGGGCAATTGTCGAATAAAACCCATGAGATTTCCTAAAAAATTGCTCAGAGGGAGCATTCCCCTTTGTCGCAAAAAATGAATGAGTTGCACTTCTACTGAGGTATTTAAAATCAGTGTCCTATCCACATCAAAAACAGCAATTTTGGATGTGAACTTCGCATCATTTTCAACTGGATCAACTGTATACAATTTTCTGTTCTTCCTTCAGATTCCTAAAGAGATGTTCAGGATCCAGGGGGACGATTCCAACCTCTCCACACACCAGACCCGCAGCATGATTCGCCATCAGGGCTGCTTCATACAGGTTGGCCCCTGTCGTCATGGCCACAGCCATAACCGCAATAGCTGTATCCCCTGCCCCGGACACATCATGCACTTTCACAGCACGTGTCGGGATTTGAATCCCATCCTTCCCCGGTTCAAAAATAATCATGCCTGCTTCACCTAATGTGATCACGAGCATCTTACAAGATAAGCGTTCCAACAGCTCATGCCCTGCTTTCTGCAATGCTTCTTCTGAGTCGATCCTGAAACCCAATTTATCGGTGACCTCTTTGATATTCGGCTTGAAAAGGGTGACTTTACGATAATCAAAAAAGTGATCGAACTTGGGATCCACAAATATCATTTTATCATGGGATAAGGAAAATTCAATCACCTCTTCAATGAAACGAGGTGTAAGCAATCCCTTATTGTAATCCTCAATGATAATGCCATCAATGTCATGTTGGTGCGTGTTAATAAAATCAAGAATTTGGTGTCTAATTTTTCGAGATATCCCTTTCTTAATTTCTCGATCCGTCCGCACCACATGTTGACCATGGGCGATAACCCTTATCTTTACGGTTGTTGGTCTTTCCTTGTCCGTAATAATACCGTCTATTGGGAATCCCTTTTCACCAAATAGTTTTTTTAACATTTCACCCGATCTATCATCACCAACAATACCAACCGGTAAGACACCAGCTCCCAGAGATTTGACGTTGTGAGCCACATTTGCCGCTCCCCCAAATCGAAACGATTCATCTTCAACCTCAACAACAGGAACCGGGGCCTCTGGAGATATTCTTGACACCCGTCCCCAGACATATTGATCCAGCATGATATCTCCAATGACCATGATATTCTGCCTGGGAAATCCGGTAAATAGTTCCGTTAATCGCTCTTCAGTCAAAGTAATCTTCATTTTACTTTCCCTGTAAAGTATTAAGTTTTTTTAGTAAATTGGCCGAATGCTTCTCAATCTCCAATACGATATCCTCGACTTTATG
>CAZYTI010001459.1:0-1521 GCA_964650065.1 uncultured bacterium | reverse complement strand
TAAACTCCCCAAAATATGGAACCAACCAATACTTGCCGATATCACCTTCACTGGTCCAACCAGTCAGGCCGGTTTCATTAGATTCGATCTTCCACCAAACCATATTGTCAGCGCAGTTAGGACCGTCAACAATCACAGTTAACTCACCGGCTTGTATCTGCCCCAACCAACTTGCATTTAGGTTACCATCTGACCTAACATTATTCGCCGAAGTTCCTAAGGCAACATAAGTTTCGTCTCCCACATTGAGACGAGACATATACATACCCGGGCAGGCCTCCCATTCTCCGTAAAAAGTTGGAATAAATTGATTGTCGTCAGAATCGTATATACCAGGACCCCAATTTATAAATCCTTTATTCTGAAAAAATGAATTAACTCCTCCAGGCGCGACTAATCCCCACAGGTGATTGCTGTATTCGCCTACCATCATTATGTGATATTCTGGAGCATCAGCTTGAGGAATTTGTAAATAAATCTTTCCCTGTTCATCCGTCTTCTGGTAATCCTCAAAAAGTACATATAAATCCGGCCCCGGTCCAAAAATTATTATACGAACATATTCATTTGGATAAAATCCATCGGCAATAAAAGTATATGGATAAGGAATAAATTGATCAACTAATTGATACCCCGATGCTTCTAAAACAAAATTATAAATTCCACTTGGTGGATTATCCCCAAAGTCATAGGTGAATTTGACACAATTCGCAATATTACCTTCATGAACACTGCTTTCGATAAGATCATAATCTCCATCAGGAAAAATTACGTATGCCACCAATGCAGTATCTATCCTTTCGCTTAGTCCACAAACACACCAGTTTCCAACTGGTCTTTCTCCAACAAGTGAATATTCACGAACCTCAGTAATTAATTCAACCTCATTGATAAATTCACAGTATCCACCCCCTCCTCCTCCGTAAAAACTGATTTCCTCAGGGACGTCACCAGGCCTATTAAATCGACTACTAGAACTAAGGTTTACACTAAGTGTTTTTGCAGACTCTTTCGACAACGAAATGGAATATGAACCTGTAGCTCCCTTATATCCTCGGGCAATAATGGTGTAATTTCCTGTATTCGAAAGCCTTATTCCGCTGATTAAGGAGTTGTCTCCATTTCCACCATTATTATCAGAGTCAATCTTTTTCCCAGAAGAATCAAATAGTTCCAAGAAGGTATCAAAATCAGAGCTATTCATCGCGATCGTGACAATATCTCCGGAGATTCCCCGAAAAGTCCAGGCATCTCCCTCATCAGATGTCACATGATCATTTTTTATTTGACTATAGCGTATTGTTCCCCCTTCACTTTGAGACACATCGACTGCACCCGCATTTATTACCATGAACAACATAAGCAATAATTGAACTGCAAAAGCAGTTAAAAATTTCGAGTACATAAAACTCCTCCAATAATCATCACTTAATTAATACTAATATACTCTAATTTATATTATTTGTAATCACCTAAATTCGTTTTCGTCAGAAATTCAATATAATCAGGAGTTACGCACTT
>CAZYTI010001458.1:0-1524 GCA_964650065.1 uncultured bacterium | reverse complement strand
CCCTCCTTGCCAAGACCCTCCCACCCGCCGCCATAGGCTTCGGACGGACAAGGATTGCGCTGCTTTGACAAATACCTGGAGGGACGTATCATTCAAATCACGGAAATGGAACTGCTTTCTTCATAAATTAACAGGAAATTACATTATTGGAATTTTTCATCTTGCTTTTTTCTTGTTTTTCATCAAAAGCCGCCACAAACCAACACCGGTTATGACGGATAGGAGGCCGAAGATGATTCCTCCTATAAGGGCGGCATTCATTTCGCCCTCACCGATATTCGTTCCGACAAAGGCGATTGCAAAACTGAAAAGCAAAATCCAGATTCCGATAAGAATCCATTTCCAGAATGGTAATGGAACACCCCGATCTTCCATCCAGGCTTTGAATCCGATGACAACCAAGCAAACAAAAATCCCTTCCAAAAACCAGAACAACCCGCTGTTGAAGAAATGCATAATTTTCTCCTTTAGAGGTCGATGAAATCTTCGACTCGTAGCCACCAGGGAGGCTTTCTGTATGAAGCATTCTCTCCGCCCAGAGATGGAATGTAGTATTTCTGAGGATCAGGTCCGGGATAAAGCCGTTTCTGAAGCCCGGTGAGGGCCTTATCAGTAAGGCCAGTAGGATAATGCAAAGATAAGTTAAATGCCGTTTTATGTAGCCAGTTTGCTTTCCTTGTGTAAGGGCAGACTGCTACACAGAGCCTGCAGCCCATGTTTCCTAGCGTTGAATTCCAAAAATTGAGGCATTTTGACCGGTCAACCTGGTATCTCAAGTAACCTCGGACTTCAACCTTCTGGCCCATGCTGATTGCTCCGCTGGGGCAGTTCTCGGCACAGATTTTACAGGTCTTGCAGAAATCTTGGATTCCTATATCGATGGGTCTGTCCGGTATCAAAGGTAAATCGGTGGTAATAACTGCCGGACGAAAATTGCACCCCAGTTCGGGTGTGATGACAATCGAATGACGCCCCAGCTCTCCGATCCCAGCATCTACCAATATGGGCGGAACCATCAGATCATAATCGGTACCTGGAGTGTGAGGCCGGGCTGCGTAGCCTAGCTGTTTGATGAAGGATGCAACCCTGAAAGCGATGATACGTGATCTGGAGTAGGCATCGTTTGATGTCCCATAATTCGGATTGGCATACAAAGGATCCCAGCTCATCGGAGTTCCAACGACTATGGCATGTTTCCAGTGCTTGGGGATCTCTATGGGTTTGTTTGGTTCGAATCCTCTCCCCCTCATCGGATAGAGATAAACCCAATCAGGATTTAACTTGGCGATACCAACCAGAGTAGAACCCAGTTCATGAGCAATTTTCTTAATCAGCCTCGAAGTCTTCTCTGGGCTTTTCATTTTTAAAGGTTCTGTGGGCTGTCCGAAACGTCCTCTCTGTGGATAATCGGATATTTCAGGCGGTTGGTTGATGCGGGGAGGGGAGACGGCCCCCATTGCGTTGGACCAGGCAGTAGCCAGTAAAAACTTATCTCCGTATTTTTGACTATCGGCCATTTGCTTG
>CAZYTI010001457.1:0-1524 GCA_964650065.1 uncultured bacterium | reverse complement strand
TTCAAATTCGGAGCCGATTACATGAGTGCACAGACCAGCACTTTTAACCTTTATGAGTCTGACATTCTGCTGGAATCCTATGGGCCAAATCCCGATTTTCCGACGGGAGAGGAATGGTATGCCAATCTTTTTAGAGACTACATTCCCAACTATTCCTTCGAACGCTACAGTCTTTTCGCTCAGGATAATATCTCTATCGGCAATTTTGCCATCACTCTCGGTCTCCGGTATGACCAGGAAACTTCCACTATCAAAAATGTCGATATTCCAAGCTCCCAGTGGCTTCCTCAGTATATGCCAGGTCTGCAGATGGATGAATTCAAGCACGATGCGAAATGGCAGGTTTTCTCGCCGCGTTTCAGCGTGAGTTGGGATATGTTCGGTACCGGAAAAGATGTCCTTAAGTTCTCTGTCGCCCGATATGGATCACAGTCCGGAAACAACATCGCTTACTTTATCGATCCACTTGGCTGGACGTATATCTATCTTGCCTGGCAGGATCTCAACAGCGATACTCGAGTCACAGGAGATGAACTGTTTGGTTATGATTGGGATACCGGCGAATTGAAGGATCCCAATGATCCCACTTACTGGATCAATTATGCCTCAACCATCAATCTGGACAATCCTACCTCTGTCACACCTCTCAATCAGTTTGATCCGAACTACAATTCTCCTCTAATGGATGAAGTCAGCCTCTTTTACGAAAAAGAGATTATTCCGGATTTTGCCGGCCGTATTGAACTTTTCTACAAGAAATATCACAAAAGAAACTGGTATAGATCGATGATGGCCGACGGGACGCTCGAAACAGAGGACAATTACTATGTGGCCGGTCAGGATGAGACCACCGGTTACGACTATTATGGACGCACAGAATTATTCCCGTACCAGTACCTGACCAATCATGACAAGGCCTTCGACCGCTACTTGGGCGCCCAGATAGTCTTTGAAAAAAGATTGTCCAACAACTGGATGATGACCAGTTCTTTCGGCTATTCGGACTGGAGAAGATTTTACAAAGGTGAATACCTCGGCCGTATCGATGATATGCTGGCGGGCACGACTAATTTTGGTCTTACGAATGAGGAGTATTTTGATGGTGGCGTTGTGGCTCCTGAGAGTCAAGGATCAGGCATCGAAGATCTTCATGTCAATTCCAGATGGACGGCGAAATTTTCCGGCCTCTATAAGTTTCCATTTGGAATCAACTTCAGTGGTGTTTTTATGGCAAGGGAAGGCTATGTCATACCGACTTATACTCTTGTGAATGTTCCCGGTATCGGACAGACTGAAATTTACGGCAGCCCGGATGGAGAAGGAAAATACGGGGATGAACGTCTTCCTAATTATTATGTGCTCAACTTGAGGCTCGAAAAATCGTTCCAGGTTTCTGACAATTCCACAGTTGTTTTTGCTGCTGATGCTTTTACTGTCTCCAATGCCGCACACTCATTGTAGAAAGAAGCCCAGATCACCGGCCCCAATTTTAATCAGGATCTTTTGATCCTTAATCCCCGAGTG
>CAZYTI010001456.1:0-1524 GCA_964650065.1 uncultured bacterium | reverse complement strand
CAGGTGGATTCTGACCTCCGCAAAAAATCTTGAATCGATGGTTGTCTGCGCAAGTAGTAAACTTCTGTGTTCGAATTCCAGATGCTTTACCTCTTCAATGTTCGATATAACAACACCGCATCCTTTGGTTCGGTCGAGCAGTCCTTTCACTTCTGCGTGTTTTTTATCTCCAGCTATTATAATCCCCCAGCCTTCCGATACGTGCTGATCGACCAGTTTTTGCGAATGACGTACGATCGGACAGGTGGCATCTACAATGTGAATTGTACTCTCCTGAACTTTTTCCAGAATATCCACAGTTTCACCATGGGTCCGAATCAAGAAATACTCCCCGTTGAACTCATTCTTTTTCAGTAATTCATCCATCGACTCCGGTTTCATCACACGAAGGCCCATGTGACCCAGTCTCTCGACCTCTCTTCGATTATGTATCAATTGACCGATAGAATAAAGGGTATCATCCCGTCTTAAGATATTCTCTGCCATTGCCACGGCACGTTCCACGCCTGGGCAGGGTCGGGCTTTCGATTCAACGGTTACGATCATCTTTGCTTCCTCTCCGGAAGTGCCATGTAAAAAGGTTGACCGTGCGACAGGTTCATGCTGACATCCTCTGACTTTCTAATACTTGATGGATATGCTCCAATACGAAATTAATCTGCTTTTCCACTGTTAAAGTTGTTGTATTGAGAAGAATGGAATCCTCCGCCTTTACCAATGGACTATTTTCTCTTGTGCTATCTCGATGATCTCGCTCGTTAATCTGGTCCATTAAATTCTCTACGGATATTTCAATGCCCTGTTTCGCAATATCTTTTTGTCTCCGTTTCGCCCTTTCTTTCAGGGAGGCAACGATGAAGAATTTGAGATCTGCATCCGGAAAAACCACCGTTCCCATATCTCTTCCTTCAGCAATGACGCTTCCCCTGGCTATTTTTCGCTGTAGTGTGACCATGATTTCTCTCACCTGAGAGATTTCACACACAGGACCGACGGCCCTATCCACATCTGGAGGACGAATTTCAGAAGTAATTTCTCGACCATCAAGGAATACCCGGACTCCATTGCCGGAAGCAGTCAGTTCAATGTTCACGGCTGCAGCCAGCTCACTGATTTTTATTTTATCATCCAAGGCAATGTGCTCCTGCAAAACCTTCACTGTGAGCGCCCTGTACATGGCCCCTGTATCCAGGTAAAGCCAACCCAATCTCTTGGCGACTATTCTGGCCGTCGTACTTTTCCCCGATGCGGCCGGACCATCGATGGTAACGATGATTTTTGTTCTTTCCTCAACCATGATCCTCATGAAACCGTTGCAGACGGTATTTGAGTGTTTCGAATTGGTCCCGGCCTACCTGGGAAACGCAGGCTCTGAATCCATCTCTATGGGGAACGCCTGTATTAAATAATGAAAGGCTGCTGAATCCATAGTAAAGTTGTTCCCGGGAGAGTGCTTTTGTATCCAGATCCGGATATATATATGTGAAATAAAAACCATCGCGCAGAGGTTGGCCGTCTTCCTGG
>CAZYTI010001455.1:0-1527 GCA_964650065.1 uncultured bacterium | reverse complement strand
TATATTACTTGGCGCGTGAATGAGCTCTTGTACTTCACCTCTAATTAAGACGACTGGCAGTTTCTGTCTCCGGGTTACTAACGGGATTTCATCGTCGAATCTTTCTCTTAACACGGTTATGTAGAAGAATTTTAGCGCGAAGTATATTGACCTGACCGTAGACCTGCATTTCCCAGTATATCCTAGCAGGAATTCTCTTGGCGTCTTCCCGGATTTGAGGTATCTTTTAACGACCGAGATGTAGGCTTTCCCGGTCTGGAAGGAGTATTTACGCAACTTGATTTCTTTGATTAATTCACCCACGAGCTGGTATCTCTCCCATGGCGTGAGTTCCCCAACCACATATGCCATGATAACACAGCCGAAGGAGACAATAAAAAACCCATCCGAGAGCAGTGGAAAAATAACCAAACCCGACAAAAAGTATAAAATAACCCCAAAATAGGGGGGTTAAACACACAAAAAGTAGAGATAATCGTTGTTATACGCAATCGCTACAGGGCAAAAATTTAATAAACGTGTTTGATTATTTTAATACTACATGAAAACAAAAGTCATAGAAGTGCATCTTCCCGAATATCATATCAAGAAGAAACCTAATTATGTTAGACTCGGAAAGAAAGTAGATAAAGTCATTGAAAAAAGTTTTCCGGATGGGAAATATATTCTTCGTGCTTTGGGTTCAGATGATCATCCAAATCTGAGTTTGAATAAATTAGCAGAAATTGTTTTGAAAACTGGGGCTGACAGATATGATCCTAATAGAAAAGGCGTGTGCCTTGATGAATTCTGCGGTTACGATTATGATATTCAAGCAGGAACAATCACAATCAAGAATGGAAAACTGGTAATTCCAAAAGATTACAAATATCCCACAGAATTCGGAGATGTTATTTGGCACTTTTATGAACACACGCCCGTGGATAGAGGTTATGCTGTCAGAATTGATTTACTGCTAATTTATGACCCAAAACAATTGACCAAAGCCCGAAAGTTTCATCCCAAAGCACGAGGTGTAAGAAGAGGTTTGAATAACTATCTTTACAAATTCAAACATCCGGAAAACAAGAAAGATGCACTTCTTGGTATTATTAAAATCCTGAGGTAAATTTTTGCCCCTCCGCAACTTCTCCGTTTCGCTTCGCTCCACTTCGACCACGCTGCGCTCTCCTCCTTTCAGTCGTCGGGGCGTACAACAAGGGATATACGGTTCGGGGCTCGGCTCACCCCTCACCCAAATTTTCCTTCCGCTACGCTCCAGAAAAACTTCGTATATCCCTGATGTTATCTATAATTCCTCGCGCGCGCTTACAAATCACAAGATTTAAAATGATAGGTAAAATATCTAATAATATGAACCTCATCAGCAAATCAAAAGAAATTTTCGGTCAATTGAATATTAAAGAACTGCAAAAAGCGGGGATTGAAAGAGAGGATATTAAAGTTTCTTCTCATAGTCATCATATTGTTACCTATCCTCCACTTGATGCTCTGTCAGAAATCAATCCCTCAAAAATATATTCAAAA
>CAZYTI010001454.1:0-1527 GCA_964650065.1 uncultured bacterium | reverse complement strand
TTAAAAAGCCCTCTTCGACTCTCATCGGTGGCTTTTAACATGATTTCATACTCAGTGGTAATCCCGGCAGCGATGAGGTTGTAAATTTCAAAATAGCAGAACACAGGATAAGATTTACGGATTTCTATGTATGGATAGGGTGCAACATTTATGGTTTGCTTCTCCAGAACCGGCAGGATCTGCAGTTGATCGGGATCCGTGGCCTTTATAAAAAATTGTATATCACTGATCATCAACTCGTAGCCTCGGAAATCCCGGATAAAGAAGGGGTGTTTGGAAAAACCGATTCTGCCTTCCTGCATTTCCTCTACCTGCAACGTTAAATCTCCTGTCTGGGGATAGGCCATAAAATTGAGGTTACCCACCGCATTGGGAAGACCGGCCAATTCGTAAACATTCATCAAAAATGACGTCGTGTCTCTCATCTGTACAAGGGGAGTGTATATTGAATCCCGTACCAAACACCGAAATTCGAGACTGAGGGTATCTTGCTGAGAAAGAGAGGTACTACCGAGAACATTATTCTTGAGAGGAGCTAAAAATAAAATTTCGACTTTGGTAGAATCATGAGAACCACGAAATTGTGCAATGTGTTTCATAAATTTCAACTCATCGACCGCATTGACAGGATCATATGTAGAAATAGGAGCATCTTTTCTGTACATGCTTATTTCTGCTGCATGAATATACCTCTGCTCGTGTATCCTTGTATGGGGGGTCACAATTCTTGTCTTGTCTACGCCTACCATCTGTCCCATATGCACAGAAGTGGATATTTCATTCTCAATTTGTAAAAGGTTGTTTGCTGCACTTGTCAGGGAGGGTGACAGGTGAGCTCTATCCCGGATTAAATCATTCCAGAACCAGGCTTTATTTTTGGAAAGTCCTGTCGTTAAGGCTTTTGTAAGACTATTCTCTTCCTTAAAAACAGCCCCTGTTTTTTTAAAATAAATGAGAAAATCCTGACCAAGATTTCGATAAATCCAGGTCTCATTGGGGTACACCTCATAATACTTATTTGGAGGAAACCCACTGTATAAATGACTTAAAAATTTATATACAGCTCGGTCTCTAAAGAATTGCACACTTCTGCTTCCGCCAACATCTCTATGCCAATGAGTCGGCCTACCGTATTTAATATAATATTTGCCTCGATCATCAAAATAGGGAGGCATTGAAGAAGAATAATGTTTTTTTGTGTAAAGACAACGGTCAATAAAAACCATAAGCCAGTCATTTTCCGGCAAGGCCGGATTGGGATTCCCTGCTCTCCAGAAACGGTCAATAAAGGTTTTTCGTTCTTTCAATGCGTTTATGTTTTCGTATGCCTCCTCTTGGTCTTCGTTCAATAGAAGCAGGAAGGGATATTCAAATTCCCGCCTGAAAGTGGCTGTATCCACGGAAGCCATCTCATTAAAATAGTGTGCCTCATCCCGTATTGAATCCCAGGTGCTCTCTTGCGAAAGAGATGTGGTTGTAATCAAGAAGGATAAGATGAAAAACAGACCCCATGTGCCCCGGACACGT
>CAZYTI010001453.1:0-1528 GCA_964650065.1 uncultured bacterium | reverse complement strand
GTGGGCGAGAATTGAAAAAGACCCACCCCCTAAACCCTTCACGAGCGACGGTTGTTCCATGTGGTTTGATACATGGAAGGGCGTCGACTTGTACCCGGCGTGCTTTTTCCACGACCTTAAGTACTGGTCTGGATACCCAAAAGAAGAAACAGAACGGTTGATTGCGGATGCTGAATTGATGATAGATGTTGCCAAAGCAGGGGTGCCCAAAATGGCCGAAATCATGTTCGCCGGTGTACGCGTAGGCGGCCATGAAGCGCTCGGAAGATCTTTCAGTTGGGGCTTCGGACGTCGGACAGACTGATGAGGTTGTGCTTTATAATAGCCAGTTTGAATACCTTTGGGGTGATGATGATAAGAGTTTGATATTTTGATTAATGTTTTAATCTTTACATATTTAAGATTTCAGGTTATGGCAAGATATGTGGTGAATGAAAAATACTTCATCGAAAGTCTTCTCAAATAACCTAAAAACAATAACGAGGCAATTTTTAAGCAGTTTGGCTACGGGCCAGAAGAACTCAAAGTGAAAAACACAAGGATAATCTAATTCTATCCCATCAAAGATCTCTAGGGTTGAAAGATGCTTTGTTAAATTCAAATCTTTTTTCCTCTTTCCACGATTAACCCATCGCTGATTGAACATTATGTGATTCCCCGACAGGAGGTACCGATGGAAATCCTGCTGAAAGATTTGCTGCTTATATTTGGACTGGCCACAGGAGTCCTTCTCCTGTGCCATAGACTTCACCTGGTTTCGATGCTCGGGTTTTTAGTCACTGGGATTTTAGTAGGTCCTAACGGATTCGGCCTTATTAGTGCCACTCATGAAGTTGAGGTGCTGGCTGAGGTAGGGGTAGTCTTACTGTTGTTTTCCATCGGAATCGAGTTTTCAATGGAGAGCCTTCTGAGAATTAAAAAATACGTCATTTTCGGTGGCGCGTTTCAAGTCCTGATCACCATTCTGATATCTTTTGTAATATCAAGACAATTTGGCATAGCTGTCGGTCAGTCTGTTTTCATCGGGTTTCTCGTTTCCCTCAGCAGTACCGCGATCGTGCTAAGACTATTTCAGCAGAGGGCTGAGGTTGAAAGCCCTCAAGGTCAGCTGTCTTTGGGTATATTAATTTTTCAAGATATCATTGTAATTCCTATGATGCTCTTGACGCCTCTATTGGCAGGTATGACCGGGCAGGGATACGAACCGGTCATACAATTAGTTGTGAAGGCCATCCTCCTTATTCTTCTGGCCTTGGTTGGAACTAAATGGATAGTTCCGCGGATACTTTACCTCATCGCACGAACCCGGAGCCGTGAACTCTTTATACTCAGTACTCTCGTTATGTGCTTCGCTGTAGCCTTTCTATCTCATAGTTTAGGACTATCCCTGGCTCTGGGGGCATTCTTGGCGGGTCTTATCATATCCGAAACAGAGTTCAGCCACGAGGCGCTTGGCAATATCATCCCTTTTCGGGATATCTTTATGAGTCTGTTCTTTATATCTATAGGCATGCTTCTGGATGTGAAG
>CAZYTI010001452.1:0-1528 GCA_964650065.1 uncultured bacterium | reverse complement strand
GCGGCAATGAATATTCCCGTAAAGATCGCGGAAGGATTCATGCGTCGAAGTCCAAGAGAAAAATCCACTGCCTACAAAGCCTGTCAGGAAGCCGTGGAAGAGCTGAAATACTATCTCATCCTGTCGGTAGACCTGGAATATATTAAAGATGGCGAAGAAATGCTTCTGGCCACCGAAGAAGTCGGCCGCATGCTCACGGGATTGGTACGCTCGGTGAAGGGTTGAGTATGAAGCTAAGCCTGAGACCGATAAATATTTTAATAGATAGGAGTTAGCTGTTGGCTATTAGTTGTTAGCTATTAGAAGTTGGCTAAAAGCTAACAACTAACTCCTGACAACTGTTTTTCTAACAACTAATAGCCTTTTAACAACTTGACTCAAAATTCAAGTTGTTATCGTAATAAAAGGTTTAAATCATCCAAATCGCCTGGGGGTGACCGTGAAAAAGATAATATTTGTTTTGATACTTCTGCCCGCCATTCAATTAGTCGGCAACCCATCGTTCACCGTCGGGAGCAATTATTCCCTCACCATATTTGCTTATCCCCACGACCTACTGAAATGGCCCAAAAACGGCATTTTTTTCTTTTACAATCCCCAGAGACTGCCCTGGCAGGGCGATGTGACAAATATCAACAACAGACCCTCAGCAAGCTATGTAAACAACTATCAGGAAGTCGAATTTCCGCCACCCTACGGATACACGGGAAATTCGGAGGACATCCGGTCATGGATGAAGGTCTCATCCTATGCTTATAAAAACCGGATGATGATTGGCGGATTGTATCACACATTTCTGGGAAAATTTTATATCGAGCTGGAAAAGACATCCATGGATATGGAGCTCTCGGCGGAAGGTGTGGGACGCGCGAATGAAGATGTGGGTGGGGAGACCGAATACACCCTCATCCCTTTTAAAGGAGAAACCATTACGTCCAGGGATAATTATCAACTGAAACTCATCTATGCGAATACAATCCTCAACAATCCCTTTGGCTTGAAATTTCAATATCGTGAAAAATCATCTGAACTCCCCAGGGGTTATATTTACTTCACAAGAGAAAATAAAACATACAATCTGTCCCATTTGACATGGGGATGGGCAACAACAGCATGCAACAAAATATTTGGATATTCACATATCAACACCGATGCATTCTTTCAAAATTATTACAGTGTATTAAACGGTCACCAAATGGATATCCAATTGAGTTATGAATTCAACGGAAATTACAAGACCGGGATTCGGTATCGGCAGAATCGGGAGACCGGTGATAATTATGAATGGCGTTATGACGATGGATCCGATTTCGAAGGAAATTACTACGAAAATTCGTATTGGAATGATAAGATTTCTAACGATCTCATTAGAGCGTATTCTAAAGTCCGATTCTGGAAAATCGACAATTTAGATGCGGGCGTCCTGTTTTTCTTTCAATATGCTTCCAACGCCAACCGACTCATGAATAAACTCACCGAAAGCGACCCTGCCGCCAACCAAAAAGAGCAGGAATTCGTCATTGAAACG
>CAZYTI010001451.1:0-1529 GCA_964650065.1 uncultured bacterium | reverse complement strand
AGTTGCGCTTGAAACACTTGATATTGGTGCAGGTGATGAAGTAATTGTTCCGGGAATAACATGGCAGGCGACAGCCAGTGCAGTCTGTGATGTAAATGCAGTGCCAGTTCTGGTTGATGTCGATCCTGAGACATTATGCATTGATCCAACCAAAATTGAAGAGCACATTACTCCAAAAACAAGAGCAATTATTCCGGTACATCTCTATCATCGCATGGCAGATATGGATAAAATTCTTCCCATCGCTAAAAAACATAATCTTTACGTAATTGAAGACTGTGCCCATACGCACGGTTCACAATGGGATGGTAAGGGAGCAGGTACGTTGGGCGATTTCGGCTCTTTCAGCTTTCAAAACAGTAAACTGATGACTGGCGGTGAAGGTGGCGCCTTGATCATGCAAAAAGAAGATTATTTTTGGCTGATCGTAAGCCAGCGAAGCTGTGGTCGTGAATTTAAACCAGGTGTACGGCTGCACAGTGGAAATTATCGCATGACCAGTTTTCAAGCTGCCGTCTTGCGCGGCCAGCTCGCTTCATACAGAGAAAATGCTGACATAATTAATCGAAATGGGCTAACGCTCGATAAGGCAATTGCTGATGCACCCGGTGTTAAACCATTACGCCGGAATGAACACATTACCCGGCAATGCGGTTATTCCTATGCTTTCTTGTATGACAAAGATGAATTTGATGGCTTGAGTCGAATGGATTTCCAGAAAGCTTTATCAGCAGAGTTAGGCATTGAATTTGACGAAACCTACATCCCCCTTTCTCACAGTGATTTATACACACCGCATCATAAAAAACGTCACAATTTAAGTGATGAATATTTAAAAGCCATAACGCCATCCAGATGGAATTTACCGGTTGCTGACGATCTTTGGGAAAATAGAGCAGTTGTTACTCTGTGGCAAATTTATGGATGTCCCCAGGACAAAGCAAGTATGTTAGCTGATGCAATTACAAAAATTCATGAAAATCGAGCAGAACTTTTGCAGTAGAATTATTATCATTCCCAGCGCACACAAAGGCAGTTTTAATTACTTTAGTGCGCTGTTTCTATTTCATTATTTTCTATAAAGAACTGTACAGGTTTAATATTTTAGCACGATATCGGTTCTTTGATTCTTTAAATGTAACAGTTCTAACAATAAACAAAAAAAATAAGAAGAAATAACGAAAATTTCTAATATTTCGCTTGACATTTACCTCAAACAGTGATATAATAATTATAGTGTTTTCGCTTATTGTCATAATTAAACACGCATTCATGTTGACTAACAAAGGGAGCTGGATTAAATAATTTATCCATTTCATTCTCTAATTTAATTTTCGTTCAAAACTCTACTAATACCATGTTGTGACTTATTTGTCCCGTCCCCTATGTTACTATCTTAATAGAAAAATGATTTAAAATAGGAGGAGTTAACATGTCACAAGCAACATTACCGGGGATGTTTTTTGAAACTGTTAAAAATTTCGCTTCTAAAACATCTTTGATGAGCAAACAGGACGGAGAATACAAGG
>CAZYTI010001450.1:0-1531 GCA_964650065.1 uncultured bacterium | reverse complement strand
TATCCACTCCTTCATCCTTTCTTCCTCTTTATTGCGCTTGACAGTGCGCTCTACGCTTTTCCGGACATCCTCTTCTTCAAACTGCTTCTGGCGTTCCTGTTTATGGTCCAATTTTTTGAACATCATGTGGTATACAGTTGTGCCTCTGGGACCTTCCACTTCCTGTACGATAATCTCATCGGTCATTTGACCGTTCTCCATCGAAAAAGCAGCTTCGAGGAAATCATCAAAACCGGAGAAAGCTCGTCTACTAAAGAAACCTATATCTCCATCCGTATTCCTGCCGGACGTTTGATTATCTCTGCCAAGTTCCTTGGCAACCTCGGCAATATCCTTTCCACCCTCGATTTCATCGAATACTTCATTGGCTTGCTCCTCATCCTCCAGGGTAATCAGGGTTAGCCTCACTTGTTCAAGGTCCAAATAATCATTTTTGTTTTCTTCATAATCTCTTATTTGTTGATTGTTTCCGGCCCCGTTGGCTATGCCAAATATCGTCTCCCCTTTGAACCCCTGTTGATCATATTTACGGCTATAGGGATAAAATCGCTCAGCGCGATTTTATACAATCCCGGCTCTGTCAAGACTACGCCGCTCAGGAAAGACAAGATAAAAATTTGGCAAAATAATTGATGGCAAAATAATTTGATCAAATAATCAGGATTAGTGTGATGCCTAAATTATTTTGCCAGTGGTCTTTATAAGGAAATATTGGATTGCGAAAATTGTGAGGAGAACGGTCCTGTCATGCGTGTTTATCTTGTCTAAAAAAAGGCTGATCTGTTACGAATTCGGGAATAATTTAGCCACATGTATTACGCCAATAAAATTGAAAGCTTGAGAGATATCTTTGGAAAAAAAGAGATTCGTTTGGAAGAAGGTTATCTCAATGTAGATGGCAATTCTTACCCGATAGTGAATGATGTGATTATCCTTCTCGATCCATCTCAATACCCGCAATCACTGAATAAGTATTCGAAAGTCGCGAAACCTAACCCGAAATTGAGAACATCTGATTTTGCTGAGGAAATCCAATACACTTTTGGAAAGGAATGGGAAAAATTTCAAAAAATACTGCCGGAAAACGAACGAGAATTCTTCCAATACTTCGACATGGAAGACCTTTCAGGGTTGAAGAATTTGAGGGTCTGTGATGTTGGTTGTGGGAATGGGCGCTGGAGTTATTTCCTAAGCGATTTGTGCCGTGAATTGATATTGATTGATTTTTCGGAGGCCATTTTTATGGCACGCCGAAATCTGGCCCATGCCGACAACGCCCTTTTCTTCATGGCCGATCTTAAGATTCTCCCTTTTAGAATTGATTTTACTGATTTCCTATTTTGCCTGGGTGTACTTCATCATCTACCGACGCCGGCGTTGGATGAGATCAGGATGTTGAATAGGTATGCGCCAAGATTGTTGATTTATCTCTATTACATCCTGGACAACCGACCATTCTATTACCAGCCATTGCTTGGCATGGTCGACAGGTTTCGTAGAATGGTTTCCAAGTACAGAAACTCTATTTTTC
>CAZYTI010001449.1:0-1532 GCA_964650065.1 uncultured bacterium | reverse complement strand
TAACTGAAAGCGGCGTTTTAGGAGCCCTTTTGAGTAGGTTCATTAATCTTATTCCACAAACCTATTTGATTACCTCAGTGGAAGGGCGACAAGTTGCTGAAATCAAACAGCATTTCAACCCATTTATACTGAAATATAGTATGACAATATTGGATACGCAGGATTCAATTGACCGAAGGCTTTTGATATCATCGGGAATTCTTTTAGCGGCTATAGAAGGAAGGCAGCTCGCAGAACCCAATACTAAAAGCCGGTAATATGCTTATTGTTTTCTGCTAATCACGAAAATCCAGTAGCCTCAGGCTTAGGAACACTGCAGCCAAACCGAAGCAATCTCGGCGAAGTCTTTCAAATTTACCATGCAGTCCCCATTTATATCAGCGAGGGGTGAGCAATCGGTATCATACAGCCATTTCTCGACAAATATTGCCAAATCTATCAAGTTCACACAACAGTCGCCGGATAGATCAGCTCTAAGTACACAAGGTGAAAATTTTAAGTTGTCCCAAAATAATCCGTCGTTCGAATCGTACGAAGGTTGATACATCCGAACACTTGCTATTCCCGCCGAGGAAGATACTGAAAGCACATAGTACTCCCCAGCTCCGTTGCGAAGGATGCCATACTGCTCGTCAGCATCGAGTGGAGTTCCCTGGTCGTCGAATGCAACTAAGCGGGCACCCGCCCAGCCCACACTGATAGCCGTAATGCTCACTCTGACCATCGGAGCAGAAAAGTCTGCGATAATCGGAGTATCCTCCTGAGGGAAAATATCTACGGGATATGATGAAGCCGGCTGTTCCCCGCCGATCATGAAATTAGCGGACGCCCCCGGCCGAGTCTGTCCTCGGGTTACCCAATCATATCGCTTGGCATTCGTAAAAATTACGCCCTGCTCTGCGTAAGATGCGCCAACGACTTGCAGATCCGTTCCATCGTCGAAATCAATAATCGTTTGCGCATAACTTCCGGTACAGAAACAGCAAGCTAAAACCATACTAAATATTAGTCGCCCAACCAGGTACGATAGATCTACTCGTTGCATTTGCATAACCTCCTATTCGAATTGACATATACTTTCTACCAATTTTCTATACAGATCAACATGGTAAAATTGCAACAATGTGCGTTGCGTCCGATAATACCATCAAGAAGGGTTTTGGAGCCCATAAAATAAGTGATTTATCCATCTCTTTCTAAAGGACAACATAAACCACATGCCCAAAAAAGTCAAGCATAAATTCTCCAAATTGTAACCGGTCAGTTATGGGTGGGTGCTCTCTTGCTGCCAACTCTTGCACTTAATCAATATATTCTCCTCATTTACCCCTCGCGACTTTTGCCCCTCTTGCGACTCTTGAGTCAAAAGACATATTCCGACTCCTAAACTCCACATCTTGACACTTTTTTTGCCAAAAATCTGAAAAACACCCTAAATAGTCCAAATTTTTCTTAAAAAGTATGCTGTTTTCGCTAAAAAACCCCATCTTTTGTAAAATATTGCCCCGCTTTTACAAACTTTTCTCAACTTT
>CAZYTI010001448.1:0-1532 GCA_964650065.1 uncultured bacterium | reverse complement strand
TAATCCTGCCCATCGCAATGATTTTGACCCATTCCGGACCTCATTTTTGGGGGGCGACTCCGGGTGAAATGATCGGCTTCATCCCCATGATCTTCATCACCATGATGACCCTCGCACCCATCTGTCTACCGTCCGGGCTCCTCTATACATTGTCCTGTCAACTCATGCACAGGTATGAAGCGCAGGGATCCAAATCGATTGGGAAGGTATATCTCCAGGAGGCGCTCGGCGCGGGATTGGGTGGACTGTTGATGAGTCTTCTATTCGTACGGTTTTTTCATTCCTCCCAAATTCTAGTGATCCTCTCCGTATTGAATTGCCTATCAGCTATTCTGGTAGCATGCTTCCCCTTTTCTCCCTTCAAACCGCTGCGAATCGCCCTGCCCCTCATCCTCACGTTACTCTTCGGGGGTATTGGATTTCGTTACTCTTCGGACATTCAGAATGCCTTCGATAAAATGCTCTGGAAGGATTACGATCTCATCTCAACTCGAAATACCATGTTCGGGAACATCGCCATCACGAGGATGGGAGATCAGATCACATTTTTTCAAAATGGTCTCTTGGTATTTACGGCGCCAGACAAATTGACCGCCGAGGAATCTGTACATTTTTCACTCCTGGAACACCCAAATCCGAAAACAATCCTCATGATTGGAGGGGGGTTGGGAGGAGGAATCCAGGAAGCACTGGGCCATCCTCCTATCGAGGTTATCGATTATGTCGAATTGGATCCAAACATCGTCGCACTTTCCCTCCAGTGGCTTCCGGAAGCGCAAACCACTGTGTTAAAGGACCCGCGGATCCATCTTCACCATATGGATGGAAGACGATTCATAAAAAGGACTTCCACCAGGTATGACGTTGTCATCCTCAACCTGCCCAATCCCTATACTGCACAGCTCAATCGCTTTTATACCCTCGAATTCTTCCGGGAGGTAGCAAAGATATTACGACCGGGTGGTATTTTTTCCTTAAAAGTATCCTCCTCGGAAAACGCCATTGGACCCGAACTCTCCGGTTTTCTGAGCACAATTTCAGCGACGCTAAAGGCGGTTTTCACCGAAATGGTTCTCATTCCCGGAGAGACGTGTCGATTTCTCGTCTCAAATCAAAAAGATCGGTTGACCGCAGATCCTCAAGTTCTGATTCAGCGGCTCCGGTCACGAAGTTTAGAAACCTTGTATGTCCGGGAATACTACATCCCTTATCAGATGACTCGGGAAAGACTCGATTATCTCCAAAGTCATATCCATCCCGTGCCATCTCACCGTCTCAATCTGGATTTCAAACCAGTCGGTTATTTTTACGATACGATTCTCTGGGCGACTTATTTTTCGACAGCGTTCAAAAAGCTCTTTCTGGCTTTTGCTGGGCTGAAATTCCAGTGGATCGCCGGATTCTTTGCTTTTACAGCGATGCTTCTCATACTCATCAAACTGCGAAAAAAACAACGAACCCGGTTATTTACTCCCGCCATTTTCTATTCCATCCTGGGCGTCGGATTTACCGAAATATCTCTTGAAGTTGCC
>CAZYTI010001447.1:0-1534 GCA_964650065.1 uncultured bacterium | reverse complement strand
ATCATATCACGGATGTATTTGAAAAAATGGAGGGCGTTATGAAAATGCTGGCCATCGTTGTTGCAGTAGGGGGGATTGCAGCTCTTATATTGGCAGGAATCCTCTTTTTGGCGCACGAAAATTTCCTTGGGGGTACCGGTGCAGGTTATATTCGATTGTCCACGAGTATATTTCTCCTCGCATTGGTCATAATGATGTTTGATAAGTCTTACTGCCGGGAGAAAAAGAGTTTATTGTAAATTCTATCTAGGTTGTTTGGAATGCCATCTCATCCTCTGTTCGATTTGAAGTCCAATTCTTGATTGTTGAATTCTAATTCCGATTTTCCGCCACCATTATGTTGATCGTTTTTATCGATCCATTCTTCTCGTTGTTAAAGGATAAATTCAATGAATAAGATTATTGACCGGATCATCAAAAAAGCACAAGTACCGGAGTTGATGGAAATACTCGTTCATCGCTTGAGTTTACCAGATCTTCAGTCCCTATTACTGGAGGTGTACAGGAGACGGGCCAAATCATTGGTGCCTCGGAATGTTCTCGAACAGTATATCCAAAACCGTTTTGTTCAATCCGCTCAGGTGAGTCCCCGGGATATCCTCGAATTCGATGGTCTTGCCTTTTCCCTTTTGCCCCCCGATTTCGAGACAGTGGCGCTGTCCCCTGTCAGTCCATTAGGGAGCGTCTCTGTTCTGGCCACGGTGGATCAGAACAACACCCTGACGACGATTCGTAACACCGAGGTGTGTTCCGATTCGACCAATGTTATGGCGCTGGAATGCGCCCGTCGCAGGAGGACTCTGTTAGCCGAAAAGCGAAGTGTCCGGCAGAGAATCAAACTGTGCAACACTCATCGATTGCTGCGGACTCAGGCATTTGAGGAAGCTGCGACGTTTCCCCATTTCCAACTTTTGGGTCTTTGTACTGCAGGGCGGGACGAAGGATCATTCCTTTTCGAAACCGATAGCCTGATCGAACACATTGATTTTTATATCCGCTTAATGATGAATTCTGAGAATATCGGTCTCAAATTGGAAAACATTCAGGTGAAGTTTATTATATTTGATGGACGTATGTTGGAACAGATAGAGGCCAGGGTGATGCATCCGCTTTCATCCGAGTATTCGAATGGGACTTTCTTTGTCGATCAGGATTGTCACGACGGGGAAGGATACTATGAAGGAATCCGGTTCCAAATCTTTGCACGGGATCCGGATGGGGTGGATCGTTTTTTGGCTGATGGGGGTTTCACCGACTGGACCCAAAAGCTGTTGAGTAACCGGAAAGAACGTTTACTCATCAGTGGAATGGGTAGCGAACGGTTATTGACATGTTTTAAGTAAAATAACGTTTTTTCAGCAAGTTAATTCTTTTTGTGATGATAGGCTTGTTGAAGAGTGATCCGATTGTTTTAAAGATAAAGTATACATATTATAAGAATTAAAATTGAAAATTTCCAAATTATTAACTGAGATTTCAATAAAAGGCATTATACGAATCGATGCCGCCCTGGAAGGGGATTGGAGCCCTACGG
>CAZYTI010001446.1:0-1534 GCA_964650065.1 uncultured bacterium | reverse complement strand
ACTCATTCCGGCTACGGCCGTCCTCAGGACAGGAGAACGTGCGGTTGTCTATGTGAAGAAACCTGATACCGAGGAGCCTGTTTTTGAAGGCAGGGAAGTGGTTTTAGGTTCCAGGGCCGGGAGAAATTATATTGTCGTTTTCGGGCTCAATGAAGGTGAAGAGGTGGTCATCAAGGGCAATTTCAAGATCGACAGTGCCATGCAGATTGCGGCCAGGCCAAGTATGATGAATCCGGAAGGGGGTGTGGCCATGACAGGGCATGAACATCATGGGGAAAGTGCAACACCTCCGGAGACAATGATGAAAATGGATGAAGAACAATTGGAACTGGATGTTTCATTCTTAAAAATGTTGACCCCGGTTTACCAGACATATTTTAGTGCCCAGGCAGCTTTGGCCGACGATGACTTTGAAACCACACAGACCGGTCTTGCCGATTTGGATAAAAAAGTGATGGCTATCGATGTGACTGGATTGAAGGGAGAATCATCAATATTCTGGTCAACAATTAAAAATGCGCTTCACGAAAATGCTCAGCATGCGCAACATTGGTCGGAGATTGAGGCAGCGCGGAGGGCCTTCGAACCGAATAGCATGGCTATATTAAATCTGGAGAAAATTTTCTGGCATACCGGAGATGAAACGCATTATCGCGTGTTCTGTCCCATGGCCTTTGATGATAAGGGGGCGCCATGGCTGCAGAATCATGATACTGTGGACAATCCTTATTTTGGAGCGGCCATGTTACTGTGTGGGGAAGTACAGGAAGTGTTTGAATCGAAGAAATAGAACACGGATTAAACAGGAAAAATCATGGAAAAGAAACAGCGACATTCTCTATTAGATAGACTGATTAAGATCTGTCTGGAAAACAGGCTGGTGGTCTTCCTCTTTCTTATCGGTTTTCTCATCTGGGGAATCATGGTCGCTCCCTTTGACTGGAAGATACCGGGTTTGATTCGGGATCCCGTACCCGTGGATGCCATTCCCGATATTGGGGAGAACCAGCAAATTGTGTTTACACGGTGGATGGGACGTTCACCCCAGGATGTCGAGGATCAGGTGGGTTATCCCCTTACGGTCGCTTTATTAGGCATTCCGGAAGTGAGGACCATCCGCTCATATTCCATGTTCGGATTCTCAACCATATATGTCATCTTCAAAGAAAAGGCCGAATTCTACTGGACCAGAAGCCGGATTATGGAAAAACTCAATGCACTGCCCCCGGGAACCTTACCTCCCGATGCGAAACCTTCATTGGGGCCGGATGCAACGGCGTTGGGGCAAGTATTCTGGTATACTTTAGAGGGCCGGGATGATGAAGGCAATCCCACGGGTGGCTGGGATCTGGATGAGCTGCGTTCGATACAGGATTGGTATGTTCGTTATGGTCTTCAATCGGCAGATGGTGTGGCAGAAGTCGCTTCGGTCGGGGGCTTCGTAAAAGAATATCAGATAGATGTGGATCAGGCAGCGTTACGGCAGCATAGAGTGGCTTTAACGGATTTTTTAAACGCCGTTCGTGCTACCAAT
>CAZYTI010001445.1:0-1536 GCA_964650065.1 uncultured bacterium | reverse complement strand
ATAGCGGTGATCAAAAGCCGGGAGGTTAGCCCGTCTCCGAACAGAATGAAAATAATTGGTGCCACGGCAACAATGGGATAGGCTTGAATATTGTAGGCCCCTGTTTTGATAAAAGTGCCCATCCAACTGGTGAGCCGGCCGATGACGGCCACTATGGTGGCCAGGCAGATGGACAGCATATGGCCAACAATGGCCACTGAAAGGGTGTCCAGTACTTCTATCAAATATTCAAGCCAGTATTTTTTTGTGGTAGTCCATACTTCCACCGGTGCGGGAATTACGTAATTGGAGAGCCCAAGTGCGTATTTTACCAGAAAAAGCCCGGTCAGACCAATGGCGTAAACGATGAGAAACTGATAAAGTCGTTTATGAAGCATTCATCATCTCCAGCATGATCTTTTCAAGCATCTCCTGATCAGGTTCCGTGTCTCCGAGGTAATCAAAGCCCGAAACCGTCATGATTTGGGGCTTTTTAGCCGGACGTCTCACCACCAGGATGTCTTTGCAATAGCGGGAAACCTCCACTACGTTATGGGAGATGTATAAAAAAAGCCTTTCGGGAAACCGGTTTTTAATCAGCAGGATGATGTCTCTCTTGGTGATTTCATCCACATTGGCAAGGCTTTCATCCATGATCAGTACATCAAAGGCCTGTACCAAATACCGCGTCAGGTTGGCTCGGTTCTGTTGACCTAATGACAACTGTGAGTATCGGGATTTGAGGTAGGGATCAAGGCCGAAAGTTTGGGTCAATTCGTTCAAAAAGCCGGTCTGGGAAGAGGGTGTGACAGTTTTAAAATGCTCGCCGATGCTGGACCAGTTGGGCAGCCGTTCAAGATTATAGGTATAAAGGATCCGGGAGGCATCGTTGCCGGAAACTCTGCCGGAAAATCCATTCATTTCACCGGCAATAATTTTAGCCAAAGTGGTTTTACCGACCCCTGAAGGGCCAAAAAGGGCGTGAAATCCAGGTCCCGCTATTGAGTGGGATAAATCCTCAAATACATTTGCATCGGATTTGTCATGTCTATATGTGATGCCGGATAGGTCGATGTGCATGAATGTAAGTGCTGCTTTCTTAAGGTTTTGAAATGGTATCTAATCACTTAAAATAGTACAATCAATTTAGATCTAACTTAAACTAAATGGTCGGTGGGTGTCAAATAGAACCCTGGCAGCGCCCATAATCTTATGATGATAGGCTTATTAAATATTTCCTATGGACAAACCAGAACAATATTGGTAGGTTACAAAAATCCGAATTACAATGATCATAACAGCACTATTAATTAATGAAAGAATCCCAAACATCAAAAGATCTGGAACGAGCCCAGCATGTCAGGTTTAGACGCTGGCTAATGGCCGTTGTCGCCTACAGCATTAACTTTATAGCCGTGGTTTCTGCAGACTTGCTGGGTATGGCAGAAATGCCGGTTAAAATATTTATATTCTTTTTTTTATTCGGCCTTGTTGGGAATATGGTATTCTTATTAAATCCAATTATAATTTGAAATTTAAGGATCCCAGCCTTACCTT
>CAZYTI010001444.1:0-1537 GCA_964650065.1 uncultured bacterium | reverse complement strand
ACGCGAGCGTGTATTTGCCCGGAGAAAGGATCGAATCTGAAGCAATCGGCTCGACATATCCGGAGATTTCAAAGGAAGCATTCTGATCGTTTTCAATCATCAGTTTTGATGTTTTTTGAATCTTTAGATTAATAGGCACCTGTTCACCAGGCGACAACATTACTGGTAAAGGATCGCTTAAATCCAACGGAAGGGAACGAATTATAAAACCGGAGACCACTTCAGGACGATGATTTGAGATCAGCACATACCTATCGGAGGTTTCTAACCTGACATTCGGCCAAAGGAGGCGTTGGCGCCTGATCATTTCTTCAGGACTTATTATAGAAATGGGAACAAGTTGCGCGACAGTCGGAGAAGTGGTCGTATTGGGAAAGGGGATGAGTGATGAAACATTCGCCAAAGACACATCCTTTTTCCGCAGCACAAATGACAGAATCCCTTTAAATTCGGGTTGAACAGACAAGACTGCGAATCCTTTCGAGAGCGGAATATCATTTCCTGGAAACATGTAAGGAGGGGAGCGATAATCTTTTGGTTTGGAGAACAGGAGCGGTTCAATTTTATATCTGCCTTTTGCGCCAGTTGTCGGATCTTCTTCAATGATATATGTCCCATCATCCAAAATTTTTAAAAATACAAAAAGTTCACCCAGTAAGTTCACCTTACGGACAAGCGGCGAATTATTGCCGACTTCGATGACCTGGGATTTTTCTACTCGTACTCTGGGTGAATGCCGGAGGATTGGCGCGAGGACCGCTGTTGCATCGATAGCATCGATAGCTTCCGAAGAGTATTGATTCTCAATCCAATACTCATTGGGAGTACTCCGGGGGAATTCATACTGATTGCGGATGACAAAATATTTCAGGACAACCAGATCGCCAGGAGTTCCCTGAACAGTTACTGTCTGTCTTTCGCCGAGATCCCCCACTCTCAGGCTGCACCACGGATCCCGGGATTCCTTGTTGATGATCGCCTCATACACTTGATCATACCGGCTTCCCTGAGGATCCCACGATCCAACATGGAGAGCAGTATTTTTCTTATCCTTTCTGGACAGCTCAAAAAAATTCGTTTCTCCGGAGACAACAAAAGTCTCTCGTCCAAAAGGAGAAATCTCCACGATCTTTTGACCGTTTGTTCCGAACTCCGGGATTCCCATTCGCAGATAAAAGGGATTTTCCTTCGACTCATTTGCCCATGCCAGGGCTTCGCCGCCATAACAGGTGAGCAGATAGAGACCGGGATTAAGATCGTGAAAAAATTCGGCGTACATCATCGGTTGCCCCGAAATTGTTTCATACTCGGAAATATCAGGGCTAACATCGACAAGCCATTCGCCGTCGAGCCAGAGGCGGCAATCCTTGAGATTTCTGCCGATGGCTTCCAGTCTGAGTACTTGTCTTTTTTTCAGGTAAATCCAGAAAGAGCGCTGCTGCAAATCGCCCAACGTGCCGCTTTCGAATCGCAGGTTTTCCAAAAGAGGCAGGTCTTCCGGTTGCTTGAGATTATCCGCGTGTACACCAAGACCCCC
>CAZYTI010001443.1:0-1543 GCA_964650065.1 uncultured bacterium | reverse complement strand
ACTTCGGCATAATATGGCACTCAACATAGTAAAGGTTATGTTGAACTCAGCATAAGCTTTACAATTCGTTGCCTATGATATTACCGTGCACAAGTATCAATTATCGACGACAAAGATCATTTTTGTGCATTTTATTGGCCTTTTTCCTAAAGGCAACTTGTTCCTTGGCGATCTCAATCGCCATATTCCGGAGCTCAATTCCGAAATTGGATTCGATCCAGAATATTGTTAGATATGCATTAATATAGATCTCACTAAAAAGTCTATGAAACCGCCATCTGACCCCTTGCCTTGTGAGGCCAAATCTTGATTCAATTTTATCACCATAATTTTTCTGTAAGACCATCCTTTTTATACCATCATCTTTTAATTCAACTGACAGTTCCCCATTTTCAAGGAGGTTTTTCAGCTTTTCCAGAAATTCTTTATCTTTAATAGTCAGTTTCATCATAGATTCTCTGAACCCATAAATCATTTTCATTCTGGGTCAATTTAACCTCTCCTTCTTGTTGCATGAAAATCAGAGTGACAAACCGCCAAATACGATCCAGACGATGATTTTCTTGAATCGGCAAAAAACTAGAAAACAATTTTTTGCCCCAGTCGAGGTAATTCATAATATGTGTTCTGTAACCGTCCATATGAAAAGAAACTTTTGATTCACACATATAATCATCACAGGATCCATTTTGTGATTGAACAAAGTTATCCAAAGCTTCAACCAGACCGGGTACATTTCCAAGGAAAGGTTCATCCATCAGTTCCAATGTCCTAGATCTTGATTGAATCATAAATCGTTTGATTTCTGCCTGCCTTTTTCTTGCCTTATCTCTGCACTCTTTCATCATTTGTCTAAAATACGATTTATCAAAGACTCTTTCGTCAAACAGAAATTTTGATGGCACTGTTTTATTACAGTGTGAGCAGGCATAATGTGAATATTTTAGGATGAGTTTCTCTCTGCAGCATGAACTATCCTGAAATACAAGTGTGGGATCCAAATTTTGACCGCACGACATGCATTCGGCTTTACTTGTTCCAATCATCTTTAATTTACTATGACAAACTGGACATTTATGTTTTGATAGAATTACGTCATAATAAAAGTCCTTAACATCTTTTTTGTATTCATGAACCAGACATAAGAGTTTTTCTCCGTCCCTAATAAATGACTTTTTAGACAAAGATTCAAGGTCCCGGTTTTTTATATCGATCATTTTGATCATTTAAAATGAATTTAATATTTAATGGTTTCGGAAAAGTACCGGGACAAATAGAAAATTATTTATATAAGTAGGTATCTTCAAAGAACCGGGGTGATAACACATGGGGAGACCATTCCAATGCCCATATTGCAAGAAAACAAAAACTACATGGAAAGGATATAGAAAATTAGTTGAAGGAAAAGTTCGGCTCAGAGGATGTAAAAATTGCGGGAGAAAGTTTACTACCAGGGTGAAAATCTACGATGATAAATAGAAATTACAGAATTAAGAATGAGATAAAACTGCCAGAAAGCAGATCACCATATATCGATAGAGAA
>CAZYTI010001442.1:0-1544 GCA_964650065.1 uncultured bacterium | reverse complement strand
TTACCACCTGGAATCTTGTTCTAGCAAAAGAGTTTGGGGTTATTGACAGAATTATGTATGCATCCGATTATGTTGCGCCGAATTTTTCCGGATTTTCTGCAGAACCTGTCAATGATTTTAAGAATTATGTAAATTTTGTCCAGGAGGGTTTGAACAGAGTCTGTAAAAATGCCGGATGGCCTCAATTTACAGATGAAGAGCTTGAAGGCATACTAGGTAAGAATGCAATGCGTTTGTATGAGATTGAAAAATAGAGCGTAATACATTGTGACGTCATGTGTAACTTTTAATCAGTGACAAGTGCCTCAAATTGTGTAGGAGGTTGTCCATATTTGGGATTCGTCAACACACAAAATGAACCTTTTATCCCCGAAGATGCGCGTATACGAGGGGACACCGAGCAGCAGATGGCCGATCAAATCGCTGTCATTGGGGTTGGCGGGCAAGATGGGTGCCACCACAATCATGCCGGTACTCGTCGAAATCTGCAGACCGCCCTTGAAGCCAAAGTCGTGCCAGGCTTTCGAGGCACAGTATCCATACGAGGGCTGGTACAGCACATCGTCGAGAAAGATGCCCCGCGAAGCGGCTCGCCGGAAATGGCACAGCGGCAGTGGAAGGATATCAATGATTTGCACCGGATCCTTCCATTTCCCGCACTTCCGCACAATGGCTTGCCAGAGCTCATATTTGACCCGCCCCAGATTCTGCCACTGGTGCACCAACGTGCTTCGATCAGGCAGGGTGGTAAACCAGGGCGCGATAGTGTTTCCGAAAATACCGGACAAACAAGACAATACACGTAAATAATGAATTCATCTCTTGTGAATATAGCGAAACCTCCTTTGTTGATGAGTTGATAGAAATCGTGGTTGTTTCCCATCATACTCATCACACATTATGTTCACAAGAAAAAGTTGCACATGACGTACACTGTAATGAAAATAGTTTTTATTAACCAGATTTTGTTTGTTGATATTGAATATTCTAAAGGAGAGGGAGCTAAAATATCAAAATAGAAAAAGTATTTCTGCCGAATATACCTGAATCAAGCTGTTATCCTTCAATTACAAAAAAAGAAGTAAATGCTATCTTTTCAAAAATTATGCTAAAAATTGAAGAAAAGAGTATGACCCATCTCATTATTTACGGTGACCGTGAGCATTTCGCAAATCTTTCGTATGTTACAGGAGGATATGATTCAAGGTTTGAAGAATCAATTTTTTATTATTCAAAAAAATGAATCGCCTGTATTGATAACTGGAAATGAAGGATACAGTTATTCAGATATCTGTTTACTTGATCACGAAAAGGAACTCTTTCAAACTTTCAGCCTCCAAGGACAGACACGTGATAAGAAAAAACATCTTGGTGATATTTTAAAGAAATATGGGTTAAACTCTAAATCAAGAATAGGAATCGTAGGGCTTAAATATTATGAAAAAGGTGAATCATCAGACCCTGAGCATACTTTTGATATTCCACATTATATTATTCAGGAAGTTATTAAGTTTACTCCATTTGAACAAATTTTTAATGCTACA
>CAZYTI010001441.1:0-1547 GCA_964650065.1 uncultured bacterium | reverse complement strand
AAGAGACCCCCACGGCCTGACTAGGATTATTTTCAAAGCGCTAAACTGTTACAAAGAAAACAAATAAGATAGATTCGTAAAAAGTCGTCACTCCGGTGAACCCCGGATCGGTGTCCGGGACAGGCTCCGGAGTCCAGAAAATCTGTAACCAATTGAAAAAAACTGGATTCCGGCTACCGGATCGAGTCCGGCACAGGCTTCACCGGAATGACAGGAAATGGTGTTTTTTGACTTTTTACGAGATCATCAATATTTAAATCTGAATCCCACTATGAATGAATAATTATTTTGGTCGTATTTCCTCGAATTATACTCCTTTTCAAGCCCGAATACTCTTAATGCTGCAATATTCATTTCAACAGATTTATTTATTTTGTAAGCAATACCGATACTTGGGGTCAACTTATCAACATCGTTGGATCTTGGGTCTAACCATTTAACTTTCGTAGCCCCCTGATCATATTTCAAACCTGCTCTAAAGATGAATTCAGCGTTTGTCCTATACTCCATTCCCAGTCCTATGTTCCAACTATTTTTGTAACCTGTTGGATCATTAACCGTGCTTTGTCCCTCAGTTTTGATTTTCATTTCATCCATGTGATTCCACAGCAGGTAATAGAATGAAAGTCCAAGAGTAAGGTTAGAACAAGGTTCATATCCGAACCCCAGCGTGAAAGAATATGGAAAAGTGAATTCGACTTCAGAATCAAATTTGAAACCGGGCACTTTTACTTCGCCGTCCATTTCTATGGGGACCTCGCTTCTTGCTGTAAATCCTACCCCAAACTTATCCGTGGGTTTATACAGAAAACCGATATGACCTCCATAACCACTTATGCCGTCATATTCACTTTTCATTTCCGTCATCACAGGGACCTTATCAGGATCATAGCTATTTTTCCCTTCCATCTCCCCCTTATATAAGGATAGCCCCATTCCCACAGACAAGTTTTCGGATATTCTATATGCAACAGCAGGCGTAAATGCAAACCATCCGGCAAACGATTCCAAGTCGAGCCCCCAATTCTGAAAATTATCGTACGAAGTTCCGCCGCCGGCATAAGGGATATAGGCTCCGAAACCGAAGGCCCAACTATCAAACCTTCTAGTGATAAATAAACCTGGAATAATGAATGCCTCATCGCTTTTATCAGTTATTGAGTCAGCAGAATATTCGAAGCCTGTGGGGGCATAATACTCATATATTTCAGCATACCAGGTGTTTTTTTCATGGAACGCCATGCCGGCAGGATTAGAGTAAACCGCAGAAGCATCATCTGCGGTACCCGTAAGCAGACATCCCATGGCCATTGCCTTTAACCCGACAGCACTATTATCAAATGCTCCCCCAAAAACATTCCCAACACAAAAAAGCAAAAAGAGCAGTGTAATGCACGCTCCTGGAAGAATGGCGTTTTTCTTCATTATTACATCCCGTTTAATTCTTTTGGTTCTTCTCCCAATTAGTTGGGAGAAAGGGTCCAAGCGGTCCAGGATTCAAGGATTCAAGTGTTTGTTCTCCAGGGATTTGATCATCGCTTTCAGCA
>CAZYTI010001440.1:0-1552 GCA_964650065.1 uncultured bacterium | reverse complement strand
GAGTTTCGATGAGGCCCATTATCTTCGATTGAGTGCCGGTTTTTTGCAGCGGGGATTTGCTGAGGTCCTTCATCCTTACTGGCCTCCCCTATATCCCGTGTTTGTGGCTTGCTTTCGTCTGATTACGGGTAACTTTGAATTGGCAGGCCGGCTCATCAATGTCATCTCAGGCGCGCTTCTGATCCCCATTATTTACCGAATGACTCGGAATCTTTTCACGAAACAAGCGGCAATTATTGCCGGATTGCTTGTAGCTATTTACCCTCCCCTGGCATTTGGAAACACAAATGTACTGTCAGAATCGCTCTATACGCTTCTTGGAATTGGCGGACTCTTTCTCGGATGGAAGGGTATTCAGAAAAAGCGAATTGTGCTGGGATTCGCGGCAGGGCTTTGTTGGGGTATGGATTATCTGATGAGACCGGAAGGCACTGGATTTCTCCTGGTCTATATTGGGGTTTGCAGCATCCTATTATTTCAAGATTTCATGATGCGAGGGAAAAGAAAAAGGCTGCTGATTCCAGTCATGGCTGTTTGTGGTTTCTTTCTGATATCAGCCCCTTACCTGGTGTATCTCAGGCAGGAGACCGGAGGATGGACCTTGAGTACAAAGGGACGTGTGAACCAGCAACTGGAAGCGGTGCTCATGTTCGACATGGGAGAAGTGAAGGATCCGCATATGCATTTAACGGCGGACAACCGATATCTTCCGTATGACATGGCTTTTCATATGGGGAATATTCAGGAATTGAATTCATCCAGTGAGGGGAGGGAAAGGATCGTCCGTATCCCATGGCAGAAGTATTTTCAAAAATATGCTAAAAATTTCTATCAGGTGATAAAATATGCCCTTCCCAGTATCATGACTTTGTTTCTGTTGATCCTCTGGGCCATCGGTTTTTTTGGAGAACCGTTTGAAAAAGGGCAAGGGAAACTGATATTTTACATTATGGCTAATGTCGTTTTCTTTTGGTTTTTCCTCATTCCTTTATTTCATGTCAATGACCGGTATTTTATGCCTTTATTCCCCCTCACTTTTATTTGGATGGGGAAGGGTTGTATCCTTCTTTATCAATGGATTATCAGGAGTATGGAGGGAGGAACGGGGGTGGGACGATGGCAATTACGACCTAACAGCTGGTACGGCGTGGGCGGTGTGATGGTGATCTTGATGGTCAGTATTGTCCCCGAGTTGGGTAAAATATTGACCATGCAAAGATACAACAGTGCCATGTATGCTGAACCTGTGGAATTTAAAGCGGCGGGACAGTGGTTAAAAGCTCAATCGGATCATCCGCCCGTTCTGATGAGTCTGAATAAGGCCGTGGATTATTATGCCGGTCAGTACGATATGAGGATAGGGGCCTCTTTTTCATACGATCCCCTGGTTCGAAATCTGGCCTATGCGAGACATCGTCAGGTTGAATACCTGGTATTCAGCAGCAGATACCTGGATTGGTTCCCCAATCTCAGACCGCTGGTTGAGCATGGGGATCCTTCGCCCGAGTTAGAACTCATCTACGAAGATGTCGATCCCACAGGAATTAAGACT
>CAZYTI010001439.1:0-1554 GCA_964650065.1 uncultured bacterium | reverse complement strand
CAAAGGGACAGATAAAATCACTCTTGAAGAAATTGATCATGAAATAAAATCGGTTCGATCTAAACGTAAGATATGAAAATTGAATTAGATACAAATGTTCTCGTCTCCGGCCTTCTCACGGCCTTCGGGGCTAGTGGGGAAATAGTCCGTATGGTTTCATCGAGTATACTTGTGATGCAATATGATTCGCGTATATTATTGGAGTACAACGATGTTCTTAACCGTCCAAAGTTTAAATTCAATAAGGAGCAGATCGACTTATTTCTTGGCTATATAAAAAAGAACGGCCAATCAGTACCAACATTACCTTTGAGGCAGAGCCTTCCTGATCCGGATGATGAACCTTTTCTTGAAGTAGCTATTGGAGGAAAGGCTGAATGTTTAATTGCCGGAAATAAAATCCATTACCCTAGACAATTTAGGGAAGGAATAAAAATATTGTCACCATCTGAATTCATTAATTTCTATAGAAAAAGGAAAAAGGACACAGAACCTCCGCCAACACAAGAACGCTCGTAAACTCGCGCCTGTGATACCGCCGGCTATGTTTGAAAGGAAAATAAACCATGAAAAAAATATTTTACGGAATAGGTCTGACGTTATTGCTATCAAGTCATGTTTGGGCTCAAGATGTAAATACGGTCAAAGTTGATGTGTTAGCCAAAACAAGCTCAAGCTGGGATGGGGGAACTCTACCAGACTATGCCAAGGGCAAACCAGAGGTAACGATTCTAAGAATCACCATTCCGCCTAAGGTAAAATTGCCGCTGCACAAACATCCAGTCATAAATGCGGGTGTATTATTAAAAGGAGAGCTAACCGTAGTTACAGAAGACAATAAGACCTTACATCTAAAAGCTGGAGATTCAATCGTCGAAGTTGTTAATACGTGGCATTATGGAAAAAATGAAGGCAATGAACCCGCAGAAATCATCGTTTTCTATGCGGGTATAAGGGGCACACCCATAACCGTTAAAGAATAAAATTGAGCACTTAAAAAATCGTTGCTCGTGCCCTTTCTTTTCGTTTTTGCGTAGTTCAGCTTTTACCTAATAGTACCCCACCCGATCATTCCCAATTTCGACTCCAAGCCCTGATAACGAGCGATTGGAGTAGTTAAAACAGGCGCAGATCTGATTGACCTCCAGAATTTCGCCATCATCGGCACCCGCATCGCGCATGGCCTGAATATGGGCCTCGGTGACGTCGGCGGGCGATTCGGTCAGAATACGGGTATAGCGCAGAAATTCTAGCTCTTTGCCCGAAAAAACCGATGCCAGATCATCGTTTCGCAGGGCCAGCATTATTTTACCCGCCCGTTTCACGTCCCCTAACAGTGTTCTAAAATTTGAGCCGTGGTGGGTGAATGCGTAATCGCAACGGTTCAATAGACTGGTATAGGTGGCGACCAGTTCCAGAAACCAGGTGGGCAGCACGTTATCCGGGTGGTGCAGGACACTCTTATAAAGCGTATCGTGGCCGAGGATCGTTTGGGGTCTCAAACTCTTGGAGATATAGACATTGTCTACCGTGCCGTGCGGACTCTGTGTCTTA
>CAZYTI010001438.1:0-1559 GCA_964650065.1 uncultured bacterium | reverse complement strand
AAGGGTTTTGGTTTTGCCGATTCATCATTTTTCCGGATGTTTACATTTGCCTTTATTCAAGGCGATCCACGGACCGCTTTGAATGGATTGAATTCCGTCGTGATTACTCAGCAAATGGCGAATAAGTATTTTGGAGATGATGATCCCTTAGGAAAAACACTGACCTTGAACAATCAAGTCGATTTCATGGTCACCGGTGTCATTGAAAAAGTCCCCCCCAATTCTCATCTTCAATTCGATTTCATGGGTTCGTTTAGTCGATTGTTCAGTGACCTGGGCTGGAGCGGTGGGTGGTGGAATAACAGTTACTATACGTATGTACAAGTGGTTAAAGATTGCGATATTCCAAGTATCAATTCAAAAATATTTGAGTATTTAAAAAAGATCAATGAAAGGTCCAGTGCGAAATTTTTTCTCCAGCCCGTCAAGGACATCCATTTGTATTCAAGTTATGCCATCGATTTGGAAGGTCATAGTGAAAGCAAATCTGTTTATGTTACTATTTTTTCTATGATAGCCGGATTCGTCTTACTCATCGGCTGTATTAATTTCATGAATCTTACCACAGCCCGTTCGGCCAATCGTGCCAAAGAGATCGGATTGAGAAAGGTAGTCGGAGCCAAACGAATGGATCTCATGAAGCAATTCTTCGGGGAGTCGATGCTCTTAACTTTAATCGCATTGTTAATTGCAATAATCCTTGTTTGGTTGGCATTACCTGCCTTCAATGAATTATCGGGCAAGCAGGTCGGTTTCGGTTTGTTCAATCATCCCAAGATTATTTTTGGCCTGGTGATCATTGTATTAACGACTGGTGTTGTCTCCGGCAGCTATCCTGCCATTTTTCTTTCATCCTTGCAGCCTGTAAAAACATTTAAAGACGCCTCGAGATCGGGAACAATGGGATCTCATCTTCGAAAAGGACTTGTCGTACTCCAGTTTTCGCTTTCCATCATTTTGATCATGGGTGCACTGACTGTGTATCATCAATTGGATTTTATGCAGAACAAGAAATTGGGTTACGATCAAGATCATATTCTGCATTTTAGGAAAAGAGGCAATCTCAATTCTCAATATGAGTCCTTTAAAAATGAATTATCTCAAAATCCCAACATCTTGGGAGTAACCACCTCTTCAGATCTCCCCACGTATACCGTACATTCGACCTCGGCAATAGCCTGGGAGGGGAAAGGTCCGGATGATCGTGTTCTCATGCATCGGTTTTCTGTCGACCACGATTATATTAAAACTTTTGGAATTGAAATGATTGAGGGCAGAGACTTTTCAAAAGAGATCACGACCGATACGGAGGCCGGGTATGTTGTCAATGAAGAAGCTGTGAAGCAGATGGGATTGGATTCGCCCATAGGAAAGCGATTCACATTATATAATTTTGAAGGTCAAATCATCGGAGTGATGAAAAATTTTCATTTCAAGTCTCTCCATGTCAAAATTGAACCCCTTGTGCTAAAAATACGTCCCAGCTGGGATAGATATGTCTTTGTACGCGTACGATCAGAGGATATGAGCTCCAACATAAAGTTTATTGAAAAAGTCCA
>CAZYTI010001437.1:0-1560 GCA_964650065.1 uncultured bacterium | reverse complement strand
GGTCCCCCATCCCCTCCCGCCAATTAAGACCTCCCTTTTTGTCCAGGGCTCCGCAGAGACACGCCAGACAGGCGACCGTCCGGATATTATTGACGCCATTTTCATGATGTTCCAAACCGACTCCTGGATAGATGATCACTCTTGGACTTCTTCTTATGATCATCTCCGCAATTTGTACCATCGTCTGTTTGTCAACCCCGGTTTCTCGCTCCACGAATTCGGGCGTAAACCTTTTGGCGTACCTGGCGAATGCTTCAAAGCCGACAGAATATTTCTCAACGATTTCTCGATCATAGTTTTTGGTTTCAATAAGGTATCGATTCAAGCCCCACGCCAGGGCTCCATCTGTACCCGGCAGAGGTCGAGCAACGATATCGGCTTTGCGAGTGATTTTCGTGATACGAGGGTCTATCAGAATGATCTTGGCCCCTCTCCTGCGGGCCTGTTCAATTTCCGTCATCCAGGGGGGATGGCTCGCCGTGGGATTGGTGCCCCATAAGATGATGAGATCCGCATGTTCAAATTCCGGACTTGAATTCCAGAACCCATTCACCAGGAGGAACCCCAAGTAACGGCCATTGAAACAAGCCGAGTCGTTCAAAAAATAATTGGGTGATCCAAAGGCATGGATAAACCGTCTTACGTAATCTTCCTCCTGGAAGAACCCTATGGATTCCCCCTTCCAGACGCCCATGGATCTGGCACCATATTCTTCCCTGATTCGAAGAACTCTCTCAGCAATTTCATCCAAGGCCTGTTCCCGTGAGATTTCCATGAAAGAACCATCGGGACTTCTTTTGAGCGGTTTCAGGAGGCGGTCCTTATGATAAAAAATATCCTTGGCGGCACGCCCTTTTGCACAAATGGTTCCCCGATTTTGAGGGTGGGCATCAAAACCTTTAATGTCCACGATTACGCCATCTTCTATGTGGACATTCACGCCGCAACGCATGTCGCATTGGCGGCACAGTGTTTGCACTGCGCCGTTTTTTTTGGCTGTTTTCACTTTCATGCCAAAGAATTCCAGAGATTAAAGATAAACAAGCTGATCGAAATTTTCGAAATTATTCATCTGGTGCCTTGGTTACTGAGCCCTTACAGTTTTGTCATGCCTTCACATAGACACCCCTCTTCACACTCTTGATTTTCCCCTGCTTCATCAGCCTGTAAATAATTGTCCGTAAGTTATTGTCCGTCGCGCCTGTCTTCTTTTTCAAAGTGGCCTTTTCAACCCCCTTTTTGCTTCTCTCGATAAGGTTCAGGGCAATATCAATTGCAGTTCCCTTTTTTGGCTTCCTACCGCTTAACTTTCGTGCAGGTCTTATTTTAGCGGCTTTTTTGCCCTTCCGTTTCCTGGAAACCCGAACCTTTTCAAGCTTGCCCAATCTTTTCTCCATCTGTTCTATCTTCCGTATCAGTTGCTTAAGTGATTTCGACACTATCTCCAAGTCTTTTTTCATTTGCTTCATGACCGTCTCCTTTCTTGGTTTCAATTGAATAATTAGACGTCTCGGAAATTGTACAACTTTCTGAAGTTAAAGGGATTTATTGAGGCTCGGT
>CAZYTI010001436.1:0-1566 GCA_964650065.1 uncultured bacterium | reverse complement strand
TTATGTTACGAACAGCGTAGACTTTCCTGTCCGTTTTTTCGAGGGAACATCACTCTGTATACGAAAATGCGTCATCAATGGTCGTCGGAATGAAAAGGTCCGAGGAACTAAGGTTTTCCTCTGCGGGATTTTCATGTTTACGTTGAACCATATATATTTTCCAAACATCATGACGAATCGGAAGAGCGTCGACGACCTCGCGGCTTATCGACAAATGCCCTTAATTATTTAGTAAAATCGAAAACAAAAAAAATAAAGCCTGAAATAACAGCGTGATAGAGAGCTTGGGGTGGGTGAAAATTATCTATATTAGTGTTTATTGCTACTAAACAGAGAGAGTCTCAAAACAATGTCACAATAGTAATAAACACAGCTCAAAGGAATCGCAGACGGTGTCTGGATTCTAGCGGTGCAGGCGGCCGTGATGCAATTCTTTGAGGTCCCTCAAGGATATACTTAGTCCACAATAAGAGGACTGTTGTTCGCTGCGATATGTATTACTGCTTATCGTTGGTTCTTGGAGAAGAGAATTTAATCGGGACCACTCCATTTGGAAGAATAAATCTCGTGAGGAGATGCTTCGTGTAGGTATCATTGAGAAGGAATTTTATGTGGCCTTTCACGACAGAATTAATTATGTGTGGCTGTAGATACGTATTTTGGAAAATGGGCATGGGAGACGGCGATGAATTATTGGAAAAAATGGCGGACGTTATCGACGATAAATTTCAGCTGACCTTGGAATCCTGCGGATAGTGAGCGATGACGTCAGTCGGCGAAAAGCTAATTCCGGTGATTTCGTCAAACCTTGGGTAGATCGGGATACCCCGGGTTTTTCCGGAATTTGTGACTTCGATTATTTCGGCGTTGCTGTCTGAAAACCACTTCCCATGTGAGCGAAATGCTTGTTCAACATCTGGGGAGTCTATTTTGGTCGCAGCGATGGTGCTGGGTATTTCTCTTTCGATCTGTAACAGATCTGACAGGTTTTTAACGGTGACGTCCTTGATGGTGAACAATGCAATTCTTACGGATGCCTCTGGAAAGTGATCTTGTAAGGCTGCCTCGTACATGACATGATTTTGGGCCAAAAACTGCCTGATGGATGATTCTAATTCCGGAGGTTGCTCACCAACGACGGACTTTTCAAGTTTTATACGTAGAGGGAAGATGACGCCTTCATCGGAGATATTTAACTCAGTTGGCCCTCCGATAACGGTTAGAACGCAGCCGGTATTGCCAATGATGCTGAAATGCAACACATTGAATCCGAACTGGGTGAACGATGCGTAAATCAAGTTAGTCCACTGGTGGAATTCCTCGGATCCTTCTTTGATTTCGTCACCCAATCCGTTCGGTTTGATGATGACGCCGTGACAGTTTCTATAAGTGTCCTCGTTGATCCGCGGACGTAGGCTGTATTCAGTTTTCTTTCTGCGAGAGTGTGCCCATACTAAAACGCTTAGCGTGAATATTCCAAAGATTAAAATTGGCGCAACTGAAAGCGCAACATTGCGACTTAAAAGACCATAAGAGAATACCGCCATCATCACGATGGCAGGTGGA
>CAZYTI010001435.1:0-1568 GCA_964650065.1 uncultured bacterium | reverse complement strand
ATTTGCACCACAATAATCTTGGTTTGAAAACCTCACGCTTTTGGTATTAGAAAAAGGAGGAGTACTAACAGTTAAAACAAGTATCTCGCTATCTTCACCATTGTAGTTAACAGCCTTAACTGGAATATTGTAAGCACCGGCACCAAGAGAGCTACCACCAACTAATTTTCTAACATTGCCGTCAACTGTTGTTACACCAGGTACGCCGGATAAATCCCATTTCGGCATTGAAATTTTCCTGGATGTCGAAATAATGAGCTCGCATATTGAGGAAATCACTTATCCATTCAAATGCCAATTTACCTGCCAAATTATCGTCAGAGAGTCCCGGGGTTGAAGTCATGGACAAGTATCCGTTCATGGAGAAATTCTCACCAAAAACAAAATCGCCATCAATGGCCAGCGCCCGGTTATAATCACCGGATTTGGTAGATTGTCGATTGGTCATCATGAAACCCAGAACCGATTGTCTGAAGATATCCCTGCTCATCCGGACAACTGTAAAGTTATTGGACGGAATATCACCCCTTCTCCTGGACTGCAGGTTAATAAGGCCCAGATTGAATCGTCCGGCCTTTCCGGCTATTTTCACACCGCCCCATAAAGGAATTTCTTCACCCTCCTCAGACAGACCTATGCGTCTGCTGAAAAAGATCATTGCATCACCCGCACTTCCGACACTGAACACGGCCGAGTTCTCTAAAAAAAACTCCCGTTTTTCAGGGTAGTAAAGACTGAAACGGGTTAAATTGATCTGCTGGTCATCGGCCTCGACCTGAGAAAAATCCGTGTTGAAAGTAATATCTGCAGTCATATTCGATGATAAACCGAACTTAATATCAAATCCGCCATCGATATGGTCTTGGGAATGCCCATTTCCGGTATCATCCCTTTCAAAGACACGATCGGCAACAAGATAGGGCTTGACCTGGAGGTTAAGTCCTTTCTCCATTTCATCCAATCCATGAATGACACCCGCAAGGGATATTTTATGAAATTCAAGATTCCGGGGAAGAGGCGCCCATGTGGACTCTTCATTCTTTCTTCGGATATTTCGGAAAAAATTAATTCCCCACCCATCTTTAGAATGTTCGTTGAATCGTATACTACTGAGAGGAATTTCGATTTCTGTAGACCAGCCATTTTCAAGAATAGCCGACTGCACCTTCCACACCCCATTCCAGTCGATATTTATATTGGGATTGGCCATATGAGGACTCCCCCCTTCCCGCTTCCCTTCCTTGCGGATCTGGATATCCAATCGAGCCCCCAAAGGATTGGTTACAAAGACATATCCATTTCGCCTATCCTTAAATGTATCCAACAGGATCCGAACATGATCATTCTGATAAATAGCCTCACTGTCCCGTCGCTTTTCATTAGCGACGATCTGATCGGGTGAAGAATCGAAACACATCACACCGAAGTATAAATTGACATCATCATAAATGACACGGACCTCGGTTTTTTCACTGGAAGATTGACCTTCATCGGGCTGTTTTTGTATAAAATGGGTCGCGGATTTCACCATCTCCCAAAGGTCTTCATTCAGCAACCCATCAATTTTG
>CAZYTI010001434.1:0-1569 GCA_964650065.1 uncultured bacterium | reverse complement strand
GCCCACGCACCATGCCTTCACGAGTAACCCGGTTTACAGCACAATGCATTGAAAAGAGAGGGTCTACCGGTGTCACGGGCAGATCCGAGTGGAGGGTAAATATCAGCCCCTCCTTTAGTGATGAGGCCAGGGGACTTATTCGAGATGCCCTTTCAGGCCCGAGAAATATGGAATAATGCCGGTCTCCCCAGTAATAGGTATGATTTACAAAATAACTCGGGACAATACCGGCCCGTTTCATTCGGACGATGTGGTCCATAGAAGCTGTCTGACAGTGGATGATCATGTGACGGTGATCTTGCCGGGGGAAGGCCTCTTGCGCTTTTTCTATGGCCAGGATAATCGATTCAATGGCAGCGCTTCCGTTTCCATGGACTGCAATTTGATTTCCGGCCCGGTGATATTTTTCAGTAAGCTCATCCAGGGTTTCCTGATCCATGAGTAATTCACCTTTATAATCGGGATTGTCATGATAAGGCTCCTGCAAAGCTGCAGTGCGGCCCTGGATGGATCCGTCATGGATGAACTTGACACTTCCAAGCTTCAAATATTCAGAGCCGAATCCGGTTCCCAGCCCGATCTTGTGAAGCTCCTGATACAGGGATTCCAATATGGTCGCGTAAACCCTCAAATTCAGGTTGTCTTCTTTTTCCATCTCTCTGTAGGCCTTGAGATACTGTATTGCTCCGAGCCCTCCGTCATGAATGCTAGTGATCCCTGCCTTGTTAAAATGGGCAATAGCGGCCTGTAAAAGCTCTTTTGTTTGCGAGTCGTCCTGTTCTGAAAAAAAGTCTTCTCCGACCATCATTATGGCCGCCATCTCCTTCAATAATCCGGTGGGGTTTCCGGTCTCATCCTTGTGAATTTCACCTCCTTCCGGCTGGGGTGTCTCAGGCCCTATCCCTGTTAGTTCAAGGACTCTTGAATTTACATAAGCCAGATGTCCGCTGGTATGCATCACTATAACAGGATTCTCAGGAGCAACTTCATCCAGGTCATATCGGGTGAGATGTCGATTTTCGGCAATCATGGTATCATCGTACCCATGCCCCCTGATCCATTCCCCAGGTCCGGCATCTTCGACCTTTTCCCTTATTCGGGATTTTACATCATCGATTGTTTCATTCCGCGGAGAGGTGCAATCCGCCCATAGAACAAATATACTGAACCAGGACAAGTGGTTATGGGTCTCAATGAATCCCGGGACCACGGTTTTTCCCTCAAGATCAACCACTATGGCAGTTGGGTCTGCATAGTTTCTCAACTCATCATCCGAACCCACGGCGCAGAAACGACCTCCCATGATACCAAACGCACTTGATTGAGGCGAATCCGGATTCATGGTGACGACATTTCCGTTCACAAATATCTTATCTATACTCATCTAACTTCTCCCATACACAAAAGTTCGTTGTTCCTCATTTTAAATGAGTTATCTGTCCGGCTAGTAAGCTTTTGCTCCCCAGAACTTGAAAATTTGTAACTGCTTAGAACTTTACAAATAATGCTTGTCAGGTCGTGTGAGTCTCTTCCATAAAGGACACAACACAAATTCCCCACGCTTTGTTA
>CAZYTI010001433.1:0-1569 GCA_964650065.1 uncultured bacterium | reverse complement strand
AGATATTTATTCCATCCATCCAATTCACCCTTTTTTACCGGAAATAATTCTAAGATCTATCGATAAAGCCGCTGTTCACGGGGTACGCTGGTTCTACGGCAGACCGCCGATTATCGGACTCGAATTTGAAATGGATTTGCGGGGGATTCGTACTGACATCGTGTTATAGAAAAATTAACTGAGCTATGCAGCGGACAGTTTTCATCAATGGGAAAAAACTTTTTTGTGCATCTAAAAAAGAGCAAGGCACCAAATGGGTCTAATTTGATGATGCCCCGGTCAGGTAGCTTGTTGTCCCTCTTTATAATAAATAAAGAGTTTTACCCTCCGGGTGGGCGGTAGTCGACACTCTTTTTTGTCGCTTGATCGACCTCTTCGGGGGTGAGAAGGACGGTCATCTTCACCTTGGCTGCTCCACTGGCGTTTACTATCAGAGATGCGGCTGTGGCGCTGACATTTTCCGGCAAATCGAAAATGACGAAAGCGTCGTCGTCGCCGAAGGCATAGTAAAAAGCTTCCATAAGGACAGAGAGCCTTTTGGAGGCTGCATATCGGTAATTTTAGGATATCCTTCCACATATCATTTGCCGTAATATTTATATAGACGAATCTCTCATAAAAATTAAAATCAATAATGGAAAAGCAACCAAAAAAATAGCAGTACGAACCAGATCAAAGAGAGAGTCAGCAAAACAAGAAATGTTTCGCTATGAGAAAAGTAGTCGAGGTCTGCGAAGTCCACCAGATCCCCTGGAGAAGTAGCATTCAATATCGGATAATCAGATTACGTAACAATCCCACAGCAATGGAGAATTTGTCAAGCAATATTAACTATAAATTATATTAGATAGTTATGCTACATTGTGATAATGATTGGCATACTCAATTGAAGGAAAAAACGGGGAATCCGAATTCAATATTCCTGCAATAGATCAACGCCCAACCGATTGATTTATTGGCGATATTAGAAAATTATCAATAAATTATAATCAATTCAGATATTTGTACTTTTGGCAAGATATCAACGGAGCCAAGGTTCAAATTTAGTCCAAAATTTTTGCAATTTTTAACCATCAAACCATTTTAAACACATCTTGTGATTTAACGATTTTCCGTGCATGAAATTAAGACATTGCGGTGATGATTGGGAAAAGAAATCATGCATCAGATCGGCTTTAAGTCAATTGAAGATTTAGGCAAGCAATCTTGCATTCACCTTGTATCAAAAAATAGACTCCACCGACCATAATCCGCCATAAGACCTCCTTTGTTTTTCATTTCTGTATGCATCTTCCCAAAAGTATGTAAAACTTTTCATAATTGGGTAAAAAAAATACCCAATTTGTGTAATTTACTTCACAATTCCACACATTTTTCTATGAATTGGTACACCTGTTCTTGCCTCATAACAGGATAACCACTTGTAATATATATATTTAATTCCTTATCGTTCAAATTGGCATGATTTATGCTAATACAGATAGAAAAGGGGAAGTGAAATTCTATCCTGCATCTGAATTGTGCTGCCGCTGAACTCGATTCGCTTCTATTAAGCATACTCCTGAGCTG
>CAZYTI010001432.1:0-1572 GCA_964650065.1 uncultured bacterium | reverse complement strand
GTCTATTGTTTTGCAGACACCGTCCATGCATAAATTTGCATTTTCTAGTTCTTCTTGAAATAGCGGAAAAAACGCTAATGGTTCTGGGTTGCATGATCTCGTTTTTTCAATGCATTTGCTGATTAATTCTTTTTCTACCTGCAGGTCTTCTAGTAGCTCTACAATAATTGGATGCCCATCATCGCAAGCAGATTTATAAGTTCTTTTGTATAACACTTCCAAATTTAAGAGTTTGAACAAATCTTCCTCATCCTGATTTGATGGGAAATACGAATCTCCTAAATCTTGCGACAACACTTTATCTAACCAAGCACTGTAATCATATTCTTTTTCTAATTTTTCCTTGATATTTTTCCTGATTTGATCCTTTAATCGCTTTTCTTCTTTTTGACCTATTGGTACATTTGACTCATTTGTAATTTTGTTAAGCTCACTATCGACAGATTCCTTCAATCGGTTTTTTAACAGCTTATCAATATGCTCCTTTATTTTGTTTTCCATATGCGCTCCTCAGCCCTCAATTTTTGCGACCAAACCAAACTGGTCTGAATATTCATACTCCTGGTTTTCTCGATACACGAAACTCAATTCACCATAGCGAAGCGAAATCAATTTTTTGCTGCAATCCTGTTGCTCCGAATACTGTTCAAGTAATTTTCCATAGTCACGCTTCAGCCATAATCGCTTTTCATGGCTATTACTAATGCCATGTCGGTGTATTTGCAGAATATTTTCACGGTCGATGGGGTGGCCTTGGTCATCCTTTTCAATAAATAGGCAGCGCTCTTCATCCGGATCATACATCAAAAACACACTAGTGGTTGGTTCGCTTTTACGAAATGGGTTAAGAGCTTGCGGCAATGCAGTTAAGTGCCAGTTTTCAGCAAGATAGCCTTGCAATTTTTCCGGCCCCACACACGTAAAGTTGGCAAGCTGTATTTGAGTGACATGATGTTCCAGATCGGCCAGTGCATTTCGATAATCCAGCTGCATTGGTTTTTGAATTCGTGGGATGGCATTGACACTTTGAGCAATCGCCTTGGTATCGATAAGCTCGCATAGGTCATGGGTATCCAAAACTTGTTTGTCTTCATAGCCTGGACGGCAGAAGTATTTTTTCCCCGGCTGATTTCCGGCTTGGATCGTCTTCCAATTGTATTGCAGCAGAGCAATGTTAGGATGATCGACCCCATCCTCTCGATGTCGGCGAACACGGCCCGCGATTTGAATAATAGAGCGGTAAGACGATACCTCCACTATCGCCCAGTCAAAGTCATGGTCCCGTCCAACTTCTTCCACCGGAGTGACCACCAAAATAAATAGCATTTGTTTCGCGGTGCTGTCATCCAAATGCTTGCGGATTAACGCATTTTTAAAAACATCTGGTTGTTCACCAAGTTTTTCTTTCCGTTTGAGTATACTGTCCAGGTGTTTTTCCTGCTCATGACGCAAGAGCAATACTTGCTGAGAGTGATAAGCCATAACCTTAACATCGACATCATCCGGCCAGTCACATTCCACGAGATATTTACTCAGAGCAACACAGGGAGCAATATTGGCCACCCGCACTAC
>CAZYTI010001431.1:0-1572 GCA_964650065.1 uncultured bacterium | reverse complement strand
CCCGGTATCTCATACTCTTTGGGAGAAGACGGTTTGTTTTTATGATCCTCATCGGTGGAATCTGGGCCTTTCTCTGGTTTCAAATTCTTCCCTATATTTTTCCCATTTCTCAGGAATTCCGTGTCATTGGGTGGGTCGTTCCAGGATTGATGGCCAATCAATTTGAAAGGCAGGGTGTGATGATAACCACGGCGTCGATGGTCACGGTTATTGTGGTGGTCCATTTTTTACATCGATTGATCGCTCTGTTCTAAAATAAATAGAACGCAGATTTAACGGATTTGGCGGATTTATACGGATTTTGATATAATAATATTCGTGATTAGCCGTTTGATATGTCATGGCCTTTTAAAAATTTTAAATGCATTATCTATTTAAAAATCATGTTTATCATATTCATCCTGGCAATAGAAAAGCGAATCGTGCGATCATATTGGCCGGGATCTTGAGTGTGGTTGCCTTCATTTCATTGAGAATTTTGTCATCTAAGAATTCTCTGCCCTATTCTGATGAGATGTTGGAGGCATCCCGAATCATGGAGAAAGGAATTTTCGTCATCGGACGCCATTGCGTGTCTGTCGGGAATCTCATTGATCATTCTATCGATCCCAATCGAACAGGACTCATTGGTCCGGAATTCTCTGATCTGGTATCAACTCTAGGTCATCTCCAGGCCAAACGAACCACTACCAATCCCGCTTTCGCGGGCCTCATTGTCCATCTGCTTGTTGAGGGCGGCGTCACGGCGGGAGATACGATAGCTATCGGTTGTTCAGCTTCTTTCCCGGCTCTCATGCTCGCCTCACTGGCAGCAGCTCAGACCATGGGAGTTCATCCCATCATGATTATTTCCTTAGGGGCTTCTTCCTACGGTGCAACCCATGTCGATTTTCACATGTTGGACATGTTTCGATTACTCAAGGAAAATCATATACTCACTCATCTTCCGGCGGCCATATCACTGGGTGGGGAAAAGGACATTGGATCGAATTATCCTCAGGAGATAAAGGAGAAACTGAGACAGGATATCCAGGAGAGTGGCATATCATTTCTCTATGAACCGGTGCTACAAAACAATGTGTCCAAACGTCTGGAAATATATGGTGTTGGTAATAGCAAAAACCGTATCAAATCTTTCATCAATACCGGTGGGAGTTATGCCAACATGGGTATCAGTTCCCTTGTCCTTAAGGTAAAACCCGGTCTAAACAGGACATTGTCGCTACCGGCAAAGGAGGAACGGGGTATTCTTTTGGAAATGGCGGCCCATAATATACCCTGCATTCATCTCCTTTATATAAAAGGCCTGGTGATGGAATACGGTCTTCCCTGGGATCCGATTCCCTTGCCTCCACCAGATGATTCAACAATTTATCATAGTGGAGTAGGTCAACATGCTCATTTGATATGGATATTTATTGTTTACTTTTTATTTTTAGTGTTAATCATCGTATCCTATTGGAGAAAAGGTAAAATAATTTAAATAAAAATACTTGATTAAATGCTCATGTTTTTTTATTTTATTGTTCAATTAGGCTGATTTCAAACCCAAAATAAACGAAGAACCGAAGA
>CAZYTI010001430.1:0-1575 GCA_964650065.1 uncultured bacterium | reverse complement strand
TGATTATTTCTCTGCATGACTATATCAAAAAATTTGCGGAAATTCCATGTTACTTACCAGACAGACTGCAATATGGATGGGAAGAACATCGAGACATTGTTGATGCCATCGATGATGGAGATGATAAGAAAGCGGAATATGCCACCAGGAATCACATTATGTTGGCAAAGGAATCGCTCTTAAAAGTCATTTCGAGCGATGAGGACAAGGCGTTAAAAGATAAGATAAGAAGCAATTTGGGGCTACAACGATGAAAATAGCAGTTACAGGAAAAGGTGGGGTCGGCAAATCCACGATCGTCGCGTTAATGGCCAGAATCTTAAGAGATTCAGGAAAAAAAGTATTAGCCATTGATGCTGATCCTGATATGACCCTGGCCACGATTTTAGGGGTACCGGAAGGTTATACGATTACCCCGATCATAGAATTGAAGGAGCTGATAGCCGAGAGAACGGGTACTGAGGTCGGCAAACCAGCTCCTTTTTTTACGATGAACCCCAAAGTTGATGACATCCCTGAAAAATATTGTGTGGAATATCAGGGAATCAATTTATTAACAATGGGAACCGTGAAACTGGGAGGCAGTGGGTGTGCCTGTCCGGAGAATGCGTTTTTGAAACAACTCCTTTCCCATTTAGTGTTACAAAGACAGGAATGTGTTCTGGTAGATATGGAGGCCGGCATAGAACATCTTGGAAGGGCCACGGCTATCGGGGTGAATGAAATGATAGTCGTCGTAGAACCCAGTCAAGCAAGCCTCGAAACAGCCTATAGAGTCAAAAAACTGGCAAACGATATTGGATTAATGCATTTAAGGGTAATCGGGAATAGGATTCAGAATTCTGATGAAAAAGAATTCCTGGTAGAACATATTAAAGATATTGATATTATGGGGTTTATAGATTTTTCGGATGACATTCGAAAGATCAATCTTGGAAAAGCTTCAGCTCTGGATATCGAAGCAAAACCGGTGGAACAAATGAAAGAATTTTTAACACGAGCAGGATGGGTATTAAATTGAAGATTGAAAATTGAAGATTGAAGATTGAGGTTTCCATGAATTCTGAAAAATATTCAATATTCAATATTCAATATTCAATCCGATGATGGTGGAGGAAAAAGATGGCGAAGGAATTAAAATACGCAGACAAAGCCTCGCAAGAAATGTTCAAGCGGGCAGTAGAAGAAAACATTGATACTGTATGGGATCGCTATGAAGCCATGCAGCCTCAATGTGGTTTTGGGACGTTAGGAATATGCTGTAGAATCTGCACCATGGGGCCCTGCCGAATCGATCCATTCGGAGATGGACCTCAGGTTGGTGTCTGTGGTGCAGATGCCGATACCATAACAGCCAGAAATCTTGTCAGGATGATTGCAGGTGGGGCAGCAGCTCACTCCGACCATGGCCGGGATATCGCGCACACTCTTTTGATGGCGGCGGAAGATCCCAACGCAGATTATTCAGTCAAAGATGAGGAGAAACTGAGAGCAGTTGCTGAAGTCTATGGCATAGCGACCAAGGACAGGGAAATTCGAGACATTGCCCGGGATGTTGCCAGAAGCTGCCTTGAA
>CAZYTI010001429.1:0-1576 GCA_964650065.1 uncultured bacterium | reverse complement strand
TTTGTGTACTTCACCCAAAAAGGCGTCTGGCTGGATGTGGCCATCGGAGTCGTCTTTTCATTCGTGGCCTTACGGATGATTTGGGAAGGGATGGCCGCTTATCTGCATAAGCCTTCTGAACAAAATCCCGGGACAGGAATCCATGGCTCAATGCTGGCCAAGATATCCATAGGCGGAGTGGCTGGCGCCCTTCCTGGTCTTTTGGGGATCGGAAACGGAGCTGTTCTGGTTCCGGCCTTTTCCTTTGCCTTGAATGCGCCAATTAAAATCGCCATCGGTTCCTCACTGGCATGTTTCAGCCTCAATGCCTTAACCAGTTCAATACTGAAGCTGTCCCAGGGATTTGTCCAAATATACACCCTCATTCCGTTGTGTATTGGTACCCTGATCGGGTCTCGATTAGGGGCGACGTTGAATAGCCGTTTCTCTTCACCATTTTTGAAGTTCTTGTTCGGTATAGTCTTTGTGTATATTGCTAGCAAATACCTTATAGCGATTGGAAGGCTTTAAAATTGTGTTCTGGCATAAATTAAGACTACCTTCACGAAAGAGAACATATTTACAGAAAAGGTGACGTTGAGATGACCCTTTTCATGATGAGGAGGGAGGTAATTCGAAAGTCTTGAAATTTAAATATCTTTGAGTACATTTAAGTAAATCTGTACTCCAATTTAATAAGTGAGGAGAGCAATGAATCGTTTGCCTTTTTCATTGAAAGAAGTGGATTGTATTGAGATCATAACGCTCATTGATAATTATGTGGATGCTTTACTTGAAAACACGGACATTGTAACCCGTCCCTCGCGGGCAAAAGAAGAAGAAATCTCGACTGATACCCTTCTCGCAGAACATGGCCTGTCTCTGCTTGTTACGGTCCATCAAGGAGAAAAGAAGCATACCATCCTCTTCGACACGGGCTACACCTCGATAGGTGTTATCCACAATGTTGAATTGTTGGGAATAGATCTAAACGAGATAGAGGTAATTATCCTGAGTCATGCCCATATGGACCATACCGGCGCTCTTTACCCCCTCCTTGATAAAATCCGCAGGCCAATTACGCTCGCGCTCCACCCGGACACCTTTCTATTTCCGCGGTACAAGGTCCTCGCTGATGGCAGAAAACTACGTTTTCCTCGAACTCTGATAAAGGATGACCTTATTGACCAAGAGATTGAAATCTTAGAAACCAAAAGAACGAAAGTCATTCTGGATGACATGGTTATGATCACTGGAGAGGTGGAACGGACCACAGGCTTCGAGAAGGGGCTTCCAAATGCCAACATGGAGAGGCAAGGGAAATTAGTGGAAGATCCAATCCTGGACGACCAGTCCCTGGTTATCCATTTAAAGGGGAAGGGATTGGTAGTTATCTCCGGTTGCAGCCATGCAGGAATCATCAACACAGTTCATTTTTCAAACAAAATGACCGGAGTACAGGAAGTGCACGCGCTTCTGGGCGGATTTCACCTTACCGGGTCTTTGTTTGAGCCCATTATTGAAGTAACGATTGAAGAAATGAAAAAGATGGCCCCGAAAATCCTCGTTCCCATGCATTGCACTGGCTGGAAAGCCA
>CAZYTI010001428.1:0-1577 GCA_964650065.1 uncultured bacterium | reverse complement strand
CGTTGATCATCTTAAATCCAGATTATGGGAATTTACCGGAGAACGACCACAGGAGGATGATATTCTCATGTTGGCGTTAAAAGTGAAATGAAAAGAAAATTTAAAAGAACACTGGGATCGTTGGAAGATATCACTCGCCTCATTCATCATTTTGTTGACAAGCATCATATCGATGAGCGGGTGAGCTACATGCTCAACCTGGTCGTCGAAGAATTATTTACGAATGCTGTGAAATACCATCCAGAGAATATCAACGATGTGTCGATCAGCATTAACTTAGACGGAAAAAAAATTATTATTGTCATCATTGATTATAATGTAGATCCTTTTGACATTCGAGAAACCGCACCTTATGATTTTAGAAAGAGATTGGAAGAGAGGAGGATTGGGGGTCTGGGTATTCCTCTGGTGAAGAAAATGATGGATGAAATCGATTACGAATATAAGGACAGAATGAGTAAGATCACTCTGGTAAAATATTTGGAGAAAGAATATGTTCAAAATACAGATTGAAGAAAATAATGAAGTGACTTTAGCCGGACGGTTCGATGCATCCAGGGAAGAGGAAGTCAAAAGTGTATTAAATGAGGTTCAGGAATCGATTATTCTGAACTTCCAAAATTTAGAATATATATCTAGTGCAGGATTGGGCGTGCTGCTGGCCACTCAGAAAAGGTTAAATGAAATCGGTCATCAACTCAAGCTCATCAATATGAATAACCATGTGCGAGATGTGTTTCGGTATTCAGGACTCGATATGATTTTTGAGATTGCATGATTTTTGTATTTTGGAATGAAAAACCTACCAACTTTTTAGGATTAAAATTGTAATTATGATAGAAACCCAGGACAGGGAATTTGTACGTCAATGCTTGATGGGCAAGGTTGAAGCGTTTGGCGAATTAATTGAAAGGTATCAGAAGCAGGTTTTTAATATTACATACCGAATGACCAATAACTATGATGAATCAGAAGAAATTACCCAATCAGTGTTTGTGAAAGCGTATGATAAATTGAAAATGTATAATCCAAGATATCGTTTTTTTAGCTGGATCTACCGAATCGCGGTGAATGAAACGATTAATTATTTAAATCAGAGAAAGCGGCTGGAAACATTGGATCAAGACATGATTTCTCATGAGAATACCCCCGAACAGATCTTCGATAAATTGGAACTCAATGAAAAGATACAAGATGCGTTGATGGACATCGGGTTCGATTATCAAGTGGTCATCATTTTTAGACACTTTCAACATCTATCCTATCGAGATATCGCCTATATACTTGATATATCGGAAAAAACAATCAAATCTCGGTTATTTACAGCCCGAAAACTCTTGAAAGTTGCTTTGGTGAAACGAGGAATCTTAAGACATGATGGATGAAAACATTATTCAGCTCATTCACAGGCAAGTCGATGGCAGTATTACAGCGGGTGAGAAAATTAGACTCGAGGCCTATTTAAAGCAGAATCCTGAAGCAAGGCAAGCCTATCTGGAACAAATCGAAACCACCGGGCTTCTGAATGAGATGCCCTCAATGGATATACCACCGAACATGAAAAAGCGTATCATGAA
>CAZYTI010001427.1:0-1578 GCA_964650065.1 uncultured bacterium | reverse complement strand
AGGGTGGAGCCGAACCTTCCGCCGCTAGCAGTGTCCCCGAACAGGCCGGTCATGGGGGATTTGAAGGTCCATTTAACCTTTCCGCCCACACCGTACCCCAGCCCTTCCAGAAGGCCGGTCCCGACAATCAGCACGTTATCCGGGTTTATTGGATCGATGTGAATATCCGTATTTAAAAAATGCTCCCAGAGAAGCAAGTCGTTGATGCCGCCACCGCCCAAGTATTTTCGGCGAATGGATACCGGAATTTCTTCCCTGTCAATATTTCCTGTGGTCAGGTCTATCCTTAAAATCGTTCCCGAATTATTCATGGACGCCTCCTTCATTTTCTACCAATTTTTCTGCACTTTTCCTTTCCACATATTCCAGGCAGGATCGCTCGGGATATACCAAATGGGGAAGGCTGTTCTCCGGCCTTTCCGGGCAGTACTTGACGCATATGGGGTCCCCGCCGCACAAATCACATTTCAGCACCTCGTTATCCGGTCCCACGAAGATGGCATCAAAGGGACAAGCATCGGCACAGTCGAGGCAACCGGTGCAGGCATCTTCATCGATGATCACAGCACCGGTTTTGGCATCAATCTCCATGGCGCCCGGAACCTCGCAGGACGCAAGGCAGGGTGCATTTTTACAATGACGGGACGGGCTGCGCCGTGTTCCATTCGGACCAGTCTTATCCGCGCCAACAGCGAATTGACAATCCCGGTCTTTGAAAGTGAGCAGTTCAGCATGCACATCTCACAACCACTGCACAGACCGTTTTGTGATTTTATAACTTTCATGTCCTTCTCCTTTGTCATTTACCATGTATCTCAAGCGATTGGTAATTATGACCATTATTAATGGCATCAATGACGCTTTTGCCGTTTATAGTTGAACAATTATACCGGGTCGGTCCCCTTACAAATCATTCTCTTCCATTCCACATTTTTTGAATAATTCAGTCCGTTAACAATATAACAAAAAGCAAGTTCCTTGCCATAAATTTAAACACATTATATTCAATATGTTAAGAATTGAAACCCCATAATAATGCGATAATTTGCATTTTTACCTATTTTTTGCAATTATTCGCAACTATAATAAATAAAACTCATGGCATGGTCCACATTAAAATGAGGAAAGAAGGAAAGTATGAAAATCGATGAAAACGAATTCTACAGAAAAGCCGCCATGGAAATTTGTGGAAATCTGGATATTGAGAAAGCCATATTTCATTGTTTTAAAATTATCAAGCAATATATGCCGGTTGATATGATCACTTTAAGTATCACCGAAGTTGGCTTGGAGTCCCTCAGAAGAATTGCCCTGACCACAGATACCGAATCGGCTAAACGGGATGACCTGATTCCACTTCCAAAGGATGTAATAAACATTTTAAGAGAGAATGCACTGCCGGATGTCAGGATAGTAAACAGACCCGAAAGTGATCCTGTCGTCAGCGCAATCATCTCTTCTCTTGATCGCCCATCCTCATCAAATGATGGCTCACAACATGCTGATGATTGGGATTCGTCCTACCTGGTTATGTTTCTAACCAGTAAGGGCAAAAGGCTTGGCGCAGTGGGTTTGGGC
>CAZYTI010001426.1:0-1578 GCA_964650065.1 uncultured bacterium | reverse complement strand
CGGCGATGAGATCATCCTGGAAAAGGAAGCGGATGGATTGAAAATCATGGTAGAGGATACAGGCATAGGCATTCCAGGGGAAAATATTCCCCTGATTTTCGAACAGTTCTACCGTGTCAAGAATGAAAAGCGGATCATTGGCAGCGGTCTTGGGCTCTCAATTGCCAAGAAGATCGTTGAGGCCCATTCGGGTACTATTGAGGTTGAATCAGAAGCGGGAAAAGGAACCATTTTTACGGTTTACTTACCCGACCCAAAAGAATCACCACGGAAGGAATCGGAATGACACTGAGCAAAGGAAAGTGATCAATCATGAAAATACTCGTACTGAATTGTGGCAGTTCATCGGTCAAATTTCGACTCTTCGAAACGGAAAATATGCAAAATTTGGTTTGTGGCATCATTGATCGTATCGGATCTGAGGAGGCCGGTTTTGTTTTTCACATACCCATGAATAAGGAAAGAAGGAAAAAGATATCCGTTCAAAACCACAAGCAGGCTTTGGATATCATTCTGGAAACCATTTGCAGTCAGAAGTATGGGATCATTGAAAGTATCTATGAAATTGATGCAATCGGGCATCGTGTTGTCCATGGGGGTGAAACATTTACCCAATCGGTACTCATCAATGAAGTCGTCTTACAAAAAATGAAAGCCTGTGTCCGATTTGCACCACTTCATAATCCACCGAATATTGATGGCATCCAGGCCTCTCTCTACCTCATTCCTTTTGCCAGACAGGTCGCTGTATTCGATACGGCCTTTCATCAATCGATGGAATCCCATGCCTTTATTTATGCGTTGCCGTACGAGTGGTATGAAAACCGTGGCATTCGTCGATATGGATTTCATGGAACTTCCCATAAATATGTGGCCCATCGGGCTGCCAGGATACTGGGAAAACCAATCCAAAATCTAAAACTCATTATCTGTCATCTTGGAAACGGGTCGAGTATTACTGCAGTGGATGGAGGTCATTCCGTCGAGACCAGTATGGGATTTACTCCCCTGGAGGGGTTGGTCATGGGAACACGATGTGGGGATATCGATCCGACCATACTCGTCTATATCATGGAAGAAGATGATCTCACCCCAACTCAGATAGATACAGTTCTGAATAAAAAAAGCGGTCTATATGGGATTACCGGAGGGGATAATGACTTACGTGCCATCGAAGATAAGGCAGAGGCAGGAAGTGAACGCCATAGACTGGCACTGAAAATATTTACCCATCGCATCAAAAAATATATTGGTGCCTATGCCGCTGTTTTGGGGGGTGTGGATTGTTTGATCTTCACGGCCGGAATTGGTGAAAATTCATCGACCGTCAGGAAAATGTGTTGTGAGGGATTATCGTTTCTGGGTATTGAGATCGATCCGGTCGAAAATGAAAATAATGAGATTTTTATCAACTGTGGGCGTACACCGGTTTTGGTCATACCTACAAATGAAGAGCTGGCCATCGCACGGGAAGTCGTAGAAGTGCTCAGAAAAGAAGAGAAAGCCACGAAGATCGGAGATCGGACTTAATGAGAAAAAAAATACTCATCGTGGATGACGATCCGGATTTTCAAGAGG
>CAZYTI010001425.1:0-1578 GCA_964650065.1 uncultured bacterium | reverse complement strand
AGAAATATTTCTTAATTCAAACTCAAAGGCCAACGCTTCTTCATAAATACTTACCAGCTATCCCGGGCCTAATATGGAATGTAATTCTATCTCACATGAACTGATATCTCTTGTAATATCTTTATAAGGATATTCATTTTTAGTACACAAAAATTTTCTCTGTGAACTCTGTGGTTTCTGTGGTTTCATGTCTTTCTCTCTTTTTTTGTAAAACTTTTGACACTAACAAACGTGGTCAATTAACAAATATTTACATACCTGTCAAAACAAATCATTTTTCCAATTCCCATCCCTTCAGCGTCTCCAGAAAGTCGTATCTCGTTAGATCGTAATGAACCGGTGTCACGGATACCCTATTTGCCTGTATCGCACCATCGTCCACATCGAGATCTTTCTCTTTGTCTATTTTTTGCCCGGTCAGCCAGTAGTAAACCCTTCCATGAGGATCGATGCGCTTATCAAATTTCTCTTCAAAAAGAGCCAATCCCTGGCGAGTCACAGAGACACCTAAAATTTCTTTTTCGTGGCATGGAGGCACATTCACGTTCAGATAAATGCCCTTGGGCAATCCCTTCTCTAAAAGATGACGGGTCAATTTTCCTGCAAACTTGGCAGAATAATCAAAGTCAGGATCGTGAAATGTGGCTAATGAAATAGCAAACGAAGGTATTCCGAGAATCGCACCCTCTGTAGCTGCCGACACTGTGCCCGAATAAATGGTATTGATGCCCGTATTGGTCCCCAAATTGATGCCGGAAACAACGACATCGGGCTTTCGATCTAAAATGGCCCAATATGCGATCTTCACACAATCTGCGGGCGTACCGTTAACTGCATATCCACAAAAACTGCCATTCCGGTCGTATGGCCAGACCCGAAGTGGATCAGAGAGCGTGATGGCGTGACCCACGGCACTTCTCTCAGTTGATGGTGCAACAATCGCGATATCTCCAATCTTTTCCAACGCATTGGATAGTGCAGATAGTCCGGGTGCACCAATACCGTCATCATTCGTCAGAAGCAGAAAGGGTCTTTTGGACATCAGGAACTTCCTTTTTATCGATAAAAAAGGTCAGGATTTTAATCAATGTTTCTTTCATATTTAGCCGATTTACAATAAGGTCCACGAATCCATGTTCCATTTGAAACTGAGCTCTCTGAAATCCTTCGGGAAGATCTTCACCAATCGTCTGTTTGATGACCCGTTCACCCGCAAAGCCAATGAGTGCCCCCGGCTCGGCGACATTGATATCTCCCAACATGGCATAACTGGCGACCACTCCGGCAGTCGTGGGATTGGTGAGAATGGATATGTACAGTCCCCCGTTGTCGGAAAAACGGGCGAGTCGTGACGAGGTTTTTGCCATTTGCATCAGGGAAATAATGGACTCCTGCATTCGAGCCCCCCCGGATGCTGAAACAATGATCAAAGGCATTTTTCTTTCCTGGGCCAGATCCACAGCCCGCGCCACCTTTTCTCCAACAACGGATCCCATGCTTCCGCCAACAAAAGAAAAGTCCATCACACCGAATACAACAGGAATAGTGCCGATCCGGCCATACCCAGTTCGAATACCC
>CAZYTI010001424.1:0-1580 GCA_964650065.1 uncultured bacterium | reverse complement strand
TCTCATCTCCGGCTTTTTTGTTCCTGAATGAAAAAGATTCCTTATCAAAATCTCCCGATGAAGCCTTATAGTGATTTTAAAATAATGTGGCAGGTGTACCCTCTCTGAAAACCATTTCAAACAGGGGTTACCAGTATTTAGCACCGCTGAGAAATTCTTCCATACCGTTGTTGCGAATTGTTTCGATATTCCGGATATTGGCCCCACAGTGAACCGGATCCAGCCAGGCCAGCGTTTCGCAATGAAGATGGTCATTACAATCCCAGCAACCATCATACCCTTTATCCCTGCAACATTCCCTGATCCGGCAATCGGAACTGCCCCCATCTTCCTTGCATATTTTTTCGCAATCCAAATGCGTCATGGTTGTCAGCATATTTATTAAAACCGGGTAGTCTTTCAGCGATTCAAATATAGCCGGTTTCACCTGGGGCAGGCCTTTTGCTAACTTTGCAAAATCGGGGGTTATAACAGATCTAAGAAGTTTGCTCGACCGTGCGCCTAATTCTCCATTCCGAATGATGCAATCTCCGCAGAAGAGCCCGCAATATGACACTTCTATACTTTCTGGCATGATCCTACCTCTTACCTTCCTGCCTCGGCCCTAACGCCTACCCGGGAAAATATTCCCGTCAAGGCATCTGCTTTTTCGATGGGATAAAGACTCATATCTTCTAACGTGTACTTCTTTCCGATGGACAAATATTTTGCACCACTGGCAGTGTTGTACGGTAAAAGGGACACTTTCTCAACATTTGCCAGTGTACTGACAAAGGCGGCGGTCTGGCGCAGGTTTTCTTGTGTATCTGTATGTCCGGGGATCAAGGGAATTCTAACCCAAATGGATTTTCCCAAGTCATCAAGCTTCTTTAAATTTTCCAATATCTCTTTATTTCCAACTCCGGTAAATTGCCGATGCTTTTTACTATCCATATGTTTTAGATCATACAGGAAAAGATCCACATAGGGTAATATGGCCTCAAAAAAAGGCCACTTACCAAAACCGCAAGTATCCACAGCCGCATGAATTTTCTCATCCTGGCACCTTTTAAGACATGATATCAAAAAATCGGCTTGTGCTGTGGCTTCACCGCCTGAGAACGTCACACCGCCCACCGAGGTTTTGTAGTAAACCACATCTCTTCGAATAATCTCCATTACCTCTTCCGGTGCCATCCACTCCCCGACCATTTCCAATGCTTTGGACGGACAAACCGCCACACATTTTCCACAATCGTCACATTTTTCCCACAAGACACACCGTTCTTCACGGGACACCACCTGTGATTCTTGGGGACAGACCTTGACACATTCGCCGCAACCGATACATCTATTGTTAATGAATGAAAGCTGGGGCGCTGATCGTTGAGACTGCGGGCTATGACACCAAACACATTTAAGAGGGCACCCCTTTAAAAACACCGTCGTTCTGATACCCGGCCCGTCATCGGCAACAAATCTGTCGATTGAAAATACCAGTCCGCGAACCTTTGATTCACATGCCATACTGCTCACATTTTTGAATTTGCCATTTCTGCATCTCAGGCGGCAAATCGACGAAAAAGGCCTCCCATCCGCCG
>CAZYTI010001423.1:0-1581 GCA_964650065.1 uncultured bacterium | reverse complement strand
GTTTGCCCTCAAGAATCCGGTATATTAACTTATTTTACTGTCCGAATCAGTATTGCGGCTGAGCCTGATGCAAATTCCGGAGCGAATGTGAACCCCAGGGGCGCAACGCCTATTAAACAAGCTAAAGATTCCCGTTGGGTAATCTACGATCGCGGAGACAAAACCGATTGGCTTCAAGTGTCGCCTTCGAAGGCAAAAGACAAACAACTTATCATTCGTTTCAACTTTCTTCGGGTGGTTGGAAAAGTAATTGCGGAAGTATATGGAGCAGACCCCTCTGCTGATTTCCTGGAACAGCGCGAAATTGAGGAGGCCGGCATCTATGAGTACATTGCCAAATCAGTTGAGAAGCACTTTGTTAAAGTGTATGCAGCGGCTCAAGGCAATCTGGCACAGTATGAGTTCAGTTACGCGCTTGCTCCTTTGCCCATACCTATTTCCGATGTTACTTCGACGAGTCCCTCTTCTCCAACGGTAACACCGACGATAACCCCGACGCCTTCCCCGACGCCGACGGAAGTTTCCACAGCGACTCCGGCTCCGACACCCACAAATACCCCGACGCCTCCCCCGACGCCTACGGAAGTTCCCACTGCGACACCAATTTCGATTGCGGATGGTGTTTTGTCAAAATCGGATTTCCAGGTTATTGGTGACAAATATGGAGTTCCTTTTAATCTTTTGCGGGCGCTAAGTATTGTTGGGAGTCAGAACGGAAGAGTGCTCGGAGACTATGAAGTCAGAAAGGTTGTAAATAGTGAGCAACTGAAGTTTTTAATCAAAATCGCCCGTGACACAGGCCGCCCAATATCTGCCTTCAAAGGCTCCTCTGCTGGTGCGATGGGATATATCCAGTTTCTGCCGGCCACATTTTATTATTATGCCCAGGATGGAAGCGGAGATGGCATAAAGGATCCGTTAGATCCCTACGACAGTGTCGCAACTGCTGCATACTTTCTTGCGCAAGAAATTGCGAAAAAAAACAGTATAGGGGCCGCGCTAAGAAGCTATAGCAACAACCCCACTTTCTACGATAAAATATTGAACCTTTACCAGAGATTAGAGTCAGAGGAAAAATCTTAGACCCATATTTCCTGGTTAGTTATAGGGAAAATGCAGTTGTCTGCTCTCACTTTTTTTGAGATGTCCTGTTGCCAGATTAGAAATACCGACTCCAAGCAAACGGATGCGTTTTTGAGGAAATTCGGACTCCCAGACAACCCTCAGTTTTTCTTTGGCGCATGCAAAAATATCTTCTTCGGTTTTGTAATTATGCTCCTGAGTGATACTTCGAGTAATTTGTTGAAAATCGTGAAACTTGACTTTTAAAGTCATCGTTTTCCCAGATAAAGCCCGCTTTTCCATTCTTTGGATTAATCCTTTGCACAGGTTTCTCAATTTTTCAAGCAGCGGTTGCTCATAGCGCAAATCGATCGCAAATGTGTCTTCAATACTGATTGATTTGCGTTCCCGGTGAGAAACAACCGGTCTGGAGTCCTGACCACGGATAATGTGAAACAAATAAGTTCCCATTTTCCCAAAGTGTTCGATGAGAAATTTTTCGGATTTATCATGTAACTG
>CAZYTI010001422.1:0-1581 GCA_964650065.1 uncultured bacterium | reverse complement strand
ATTTCTCATCTAAAGCCAGCAATTCTACGGGACAGCTGGCTTCTATGCTGGAAAATGGTGAAGAGTTAAATCTTTCGATCATTGTCACCGGAAATATTAACGAATTCCCATCAGGATTTGATGACACCTTATTCAAGCAGTGCGGCCAGCACGGATGTGGGGTGCTGTTCGGTGGGAACGAAAGAATTGACCTTTATAATGATGCCCGGAAGCCGTCCAGTCATCCAGCCATGGTTGGGCTGCCTCCTGGAAGGGGTTACGTAATCAACCGCGGCAAAGTAGATTTTTTCCACAGCTATGCATTTTGGAAGAAGAATCAGCCTGAAGTAGAAGCATTGGCAAGTTGGATCAAACAGCCCAAGAAATCTAAAACATCATCTGGAGATTAACATGGACATCAAAGTGAAGTTTACAGCTGCCGCAGTATTGCTCGTATTGCTACTCCTACCATTAACGATTTTCGCCCAGTCATCCGTGCTTCTCTTTGTGCACTACGTGGAAGGCAATGTTGCATACGATAACGTCTCCCATGATGTAGAAATATTCCTCTCAGTGCTTGATGGCGAAGGCAGCCCGATTCAAGAACTGGATGAGGGAAATTTCATGGTGCTGGAAGATTCCAGACCGATAGACATCCAGAGCTTTGACGTGGCAAGCGATGCCCCTATCAGCATAGTGCTTCTGCTGGATACCAGCGGCAGTATGGCGCGGGGCAAAATTGATGCTGCCAGAGCTGCAGCGTCTGAATTCATCACCGGACTGACCGGAAATGACCAGGTAGCCATCATAACATTTAATGAGCAGGTATCTACCCTGGTCGGATTCACAAATGATTTTGCGTCTGCCAAGAGGAACCTGGAAAATGTCGAGTCCGTGGCAAACGCCGGTACCTGCCTCTATGATGCAGTATATCAGGCTGTAGAAATCTCATCAACGATCCCTTCCGGGAGGCGCGCCATCATCCTGCTGACAGACGGAGTGGATGAAACATTGAGCGGGGATGTATGTAGCACTTATACACTAGACGATGTTATCGATATGGCGGCCTCGGGATCTACACGGGTCCCTGTTTATACACTTGGCATCGGTGATGAAACAGACGAAACTGTCCTGAAGAGGATCGCTTCAACAACCGGCGGCCAATACCTTTTCTCTCCCGATGAGGAGCAGCTGGATTACCTGTTTGAGCAGGTAATGGTCCAGCTGAAATCGCAGTATCTTATTCAATACAATTCGAAGGGCGCGCCGGGAACACACACAATCACCGTTGAAGTTGATGTAAACGGTATTAAGGATCAGGATACCCGCAGGTTTACACTGCCTGCGTTGCCAACACTGGTTCAGATCCTTCAGCCTGGAGAGGGTCAGGAAATCACAGATTCACTGACTATCCAGGCGGTTGTCACAGCTCAGGGCGAAACTGTAAACCAGCTTGTTTTTGAGATTGATGGGCAGGGAATTGGATCGGATGACGAAGCGCCTTATGAAATTGAATGGGATATCAGTGAATACGATCCTGGAGCCCATGAGATCTCGGTTGTTGTACAGGGTGCGAATTTCGAGGAGCTGGCCAGGAGCTCT
>CAZYTI010001421.1:0-1581 GCA_964650065.1 uncultured bacterium | reverse complement strand
GATCGAAGCATTAAACTCTTCTTTGATGGTGCATTGGGTTCCAGAGGTGCCGCCTTTTTCAAACCCTATGCAGACGATCCGGACAATATGGGATTGCTTCGAATCTCACCCGAATATGTCACTAAAGTTTCCATGGCAGCATTGGAAGCGGGCATGGGTGTGAATACCCACTGCATCGGGATTCGGGGAAACCGCCTCTGTCTGGATGCCTATGAACGGGCATTTAAAGAAAAACCTGTGGAAGATCATCGTTTCCGTATCGAGCACGCACAGATTGTTAGAGATGAGGATATCGCCAAATTCGCCGGCCTGGGTGTCATACCGGCCATGCAGCCCACCCATTGCACTTCAGACATGGATTTCGTCGCTGACAGGGTGGGACATGAACGGGCCAGAGGCGCTTATGCCTGGCGGTCGTTTCTGGATGCCGGATTGGTCATCCCGTGTGGGTCCGACTTCCCTGTGGAATCGAACAATCCCATGTTGGGAATATACGCCGCCATCACCCGCCGGGACAGCCGGGGCAACCCTCCGGAAGGATGGTTCCCCCGGCAGTGCATGACCATTCAGGAAGCCGTCAGGGGTTTCACCATCTGGGCCGCTTATGGTGCTTTTCAGGAAGACATCCTCGGGTCCATCGAAGTGGGAAAACTGGCCGACTTTACGGTAATAGATACAGACATCCTGACCGTAGAACCGGAAAAAATATTATCGACAAAAGTAAGCTACACCATTATCGGAGGGACAATTCGGTATATCGGTGAGTCAAATTAAAGTCGAATTGATTACTCAATAAATTTCTATTATCAGCCCAGAGCAGTACCCTGGGCTGATAATAGATCAACCCTATTTCTGCAATTCCGCAGCGACCTTCTCCACATCTCTCCAGACCCGCAGCAGATTACCACCCCAGATCTTCTTGATATCTTTTGCCGAATAGCCGCGTCGCACCAACTCGACGGTCACATTCAAGGCTTCTCCGTGATTGTTAAATCCGGGGATACCTGCTCCACCATCAAAATCGGTACCGATACCGACATGATCAATGCCCGCCACCTTCGCGGCATGGTCGATATGGTTGATATAATCTTGGATGTTGGTTCCGGGTATGTTCTTCTCAATCTCCTCCACACGTCTCCGATACTCCTCGAACTTGGGCTGGAGTGCATTGCGCTCCTCTTCTGACATCCTGAACATGGCCCGTCTGTTAGGAAGATCCAGTTCCTCGCGAAGTTTGGTCATTGCCTCCCGGTGTTCGGGCGTCTCTGCTTTTAAAAAGCCTCCCAAAGCAACGATCTGAATAACACCGCCATTTTCAGTCAAGGCTTTGAGTTGTTCATCAGTTAAATTACGGTTTACGGGATTCAACGTATAACAACCGGAATGAGATGCGATAATGGGTGCCTTCGTGATTTCGATGAGATCCCAGTAAGATTTCTCAGAGATATGGGATACATCGCACATGATTCCCAAACGGTTCATTTCGGCCACAACCTTTTTTCCGAATTCAGATATCCCGTTATGTAGCGAATCTCTTGGACTCGAAGAATCGCATATCTGATTGTGTCGGCTGTGACCCAG
>CAZYTI010001420.1:0-1585 GCA_964650065.1 uncultured bacterium | reverse complement strand
ACCAGGACCCATCCCAGTGATGCACCCAAGACTTTTCGAATGCCCACTTCTTTCTTTCGCTGATCCGTAATAAGTGACACCAGGCCCAGCAAACCGAGGCAGGCAATAGCAATGGCAAGTACAGTAAAATAACCAATAATTCGACCTACACGCTGCTCCGCCTTGTAGAGACCCTCGATAGTGGTATCTAAAAAGTGGAACTCGAAATCGTAATCCGGATTCATTTCGGTCCAAACCTTCTGAATCCCATTCAATATTCGGATCTCCCTGAATCAGGGGGAATGATGAAATCACAAGACTAAACCTTAAATTCCTCTTGAATATTCTCTGTAACGATATGCCCATCAAATAAATGAATCGTCCGTTGGGCATATTCAGCATAGGCCGGTGAATGAGTCACCATGACGATAGTGGTCCCCTCATCATGCAGGTCCCCTAAGAGTTTCATGACCTCATCCCCATGGGCCGAATCCAGATTCCCGGTCGGCTCATCTGCAAGAATCAGTTTGGGATGACTCACCACGGCCCGTGCCACAGCCACCCTCTGTTGCTGTCCCCCCGATAATTGTTGGGGAAAATGATTTCGCCGGTGCATAATCTGCATCTGCTCCAGAACTTCATCGACCCGTCTTTTGCGATCGGCCGATGACACCCCCAAATAGAGGAGAGGTAACTCAACATTTTCAAAAACCGTCAACTCATCGATGAGATTAAAACTCTGAAAAATAAAACCGATGTTGGACTTCCGCAGATTCGCCCGCTGCCTTTCAGAATACCCGGACACTTCCTCATCGAGGAAATAGTACTCGCCACCACTGGGATTATCCAACAGCCCTAAAAGATTGAGCAAGGTGGACTTCCCACATCCCGACGGCCCCATGATGGAGATATACTCTCCTTGTTTAACATCAAAATTAAGGTTGTTTAAGGCCGTGGTTTCGACCTCTTCAGTCACGAAAACTTTCTTTAAGGATTTTGTCTTAATCATGGCGGTTCTCCTTTATGGATTCAAATTCGGATTTGTTCTTTAAAATGACCCGTACCATTCAAAATTTGAAGACATGAACACTGATTGCCGATTGTATTCTCTACCTTCTTCTTTCCGTTCACCGTTCACCGTTCACCTTTCTTTCACCATTCACCAGTCACCAATCATTCATATTTCAGAGCTTCCACCGGATTCACCAGCGAGGCTCTAATGGATTGATAACTCACCGTCACCAATGCCACCATCAAGGCAATCCATCCAGACAGGAAAAAGATCCACCACGGCAGACTGGTCCTGTAGGCAAAATTTTGAAGCCAACGATTCAATAAAAAATAAGCCGTTGGCCAGGCCAACACATTTGCCACCAGCACCCATTTGGCGAATGCTTTTGAAAGGATGAGTACAATACCCGATACCGATGAGCCCAGGACTTTTCTTATTCCAATCTCTTTTGTCCGTTGTTCGGCCATAAAAGCTGCTAAACCGAAAAGTCCAATGCAAGAAATAAACAGTGCAAGACAGGTGAAATATTGTACCACCCGACTGATTCGTCGTTCTTCCCGATAGAGTCGGTCGATAGTATCCTCGAGGAATGTA
>CAZYTI010001419.1:0-1585 GCA_964650065.1 uncultured bacterium | reverse complement strand
ATCTCATATCATGATTGTCCGGATAATAGTTCAATGATATCAGAGAGATACCAATATCAACCGGTTTCAAAGTGTAATTTCATCAATAAACATTATGGTTTGTTTACTAAGTACTGTCTGCCTCAAATTAAAAAGATAAAACTTAAAGATCGAATAATTTTAACTGTTTATCCTCATCATGCCGCTTGTAACGGGGGTTGATTTGAAAGATTGAAAGCAGTGGTTTTTGTTCGAAGATATTGACCTCCAAAAAGTGTAATAATTTGGACATGGCAAAATCTAAACAATATCTCTCTTTCAAGATGGCAAGAACAAGATATACAATCATTGAAATCCAGATCTGAGTCTTTACCGCATTAGGAGAAGTGCCTAAAAAAGTTTTGATCTTTAGATTTTGTTTGACCCATTTAAAGAACAATTCTATCTCCCATCGAGCCTTATAAAGAGCGGCGATGGTTTCAGCGGTGAGCATAAAATTATTAGTCAGGAAAACCAAAGTACGTCCCTGCGCTTCATCCCTAAAGCTAACTCGACGAAGCCGGTTGGGGTATAATCCTTTTGAATTTTTGCTGGTTAATAGTATTTCTTGATCACTACGTAAACCGAGGGACTTATCGACGGGATGAGAAAGTATACGGTTCCATTTAATTGATTTTTTTAGCCTGGTCACAAAGAAAGCCGCGGTCTGGTGAATTGACCATAACCAAGAGAAATCCACATAGGCACGATCGACTAAATAGATACCATCCGGTTCAATGGGAACCTGTGGTGCGGCTTTGACGTCATGCACTTTTCCATCTGTGATATAGAGAAATGCTGGGATGTTTCCCCTTAAATCAAGCATGGCGTGCATTTTAATGGCCCCTTTGGTTTTGCGGAATTTTGCCCAAGGGAACAGGGATAACGTTAGGTCAATAGTGGAGGCGTCCAATGCATAAACAGCATTGTCTACCTCCATTGAAAGCTCTGTTTGTGAATACTCACGCCGGGCTCGATACATTAAGGTTTTGGCAAACTCTTCGTATATGTGGTAATCACGCAGTTCGTTGGCGTCGGCAAGGGTTGATTTAGGGCATTGTTTGATACCGATATGGTACAATTTATTGGCATGAGCATTTAGAGTGATGTCAATATCACGAAGACTGTTTTCTTGACGGATGTGGGCTATCATCATAGAGGCGAGGTGATCCCAACACTTGAAATGTTTTGTGTGATAATCCCCATTATACTTATTCACAATACGTTGAAATTCGTATCGTGGAAGGAGTTTCAGGAATTGAGATAAGACGTAAGCACTGCGTGGCATGATATTACTAGTTTTTGTTTTAGGAACACAAATGGATAATACAATCAAGGACGAAATGGATAGTATGCTGTCCGGATATATTTTTAACATAAGGGTAAGATAATTACAAGAAAAGGTCAAAAGATTATTTTTAGAGAATTTTATCTCAAAAAATATAATTCGCATTATATGTAATAATATCATGTGGTTATAAGCTAACTTAGTAAATTTTCCGGACAGCAATGATATCGTATGTATAGCGGACGGCGCCCGTGATTTATGGCTATTTTTTCGTAAAAA
>CAZYTI010001418.1:0-1592 GCA_964650065.1 uncultured bacterium | reverse complement strand
GGAATGCTGGATCACATTCGCCGGGAGAAGTTCGACCTCATCTTGCCTCGAGTGATGCGGGAAAGAAAGATCGACATGTGGATTCATGTGATTCGGCCATGGTCCTGGAGCGGTAATGAGCTCCGTAGATTGGAAGGAACTGGCAGAAATTACCAATCCATCGACAGCACCGATCCTCTCAGATATGAATTCGGTAGCGATGCCGGTGTATTCATCTTTACCGATCGCGGCGGTGACCGAATCGAACGGGTGGTATTTGAAGGTGAAGTTGAAGATCCCGGAGCCTATGACGAAGTCCGTGGGCACTCCAAATTTATCAATCAGGAGAATTTTGAGATAATGGATTACGCGGCAGAAAATCCCGATAAAATTCCGGAATCAGAATTGGAATACAGATTTATAGGACTCAAAGAATTTGTTGCCGAACGCAATCCCAAACGAATTGCCGTTAATTACTCGGAAAAGCTGGCACTTGCCGAGGGATCAGAAACCTTTACTCTGGCACTTACCGATGGCATTTCGTATGCGGACCATCTCCAAGTGGTCAAAACATTGGGAGAAGATTATGCGAAGAGGATCGTCTCGGCAGAATATCTGATATTGGATTATTTGACGAGAAGAGTAATGAGCGAAATAGTACTCTATGGCGCGTCCGGTATGACTCAAAAAGTAAAAAAATTTGATAAAATAATAGAAGGCGTGTCCACTCTGAAAGATGCAAAGGGTGTTTTTGTGAGACACATTGACGGAACTGAAAGTGAAAATGAAGACTATGTGCTCCAGAGGGGCGATCTCATTGGCGGTGTTGCCGGAGCCGGGATTGCCTATGTTCTCAGGGAAGGAGAGACTGATCTACCCCCTGAGGTGAAAAGAATCTGGGTCCATGTGCTGGAAGTCCGCGAGATTTTAAGGAAACACATCAAGGTGGGTCCCACTGCCGGAGAAACGCTGGAACTCCTTGTCCGCGAATTGGAGGAGGCAGGGTATGTTTACATAGACAGGGATACCTTTGATCTCAACGCGGATCCTGAGAAAACCCAGGTTCATCTGGATATGCATGCTGAGGGAAAAGGTGTGCTTGCCCCCAGGATTTCTCCCATGGGTCCCAAATGGCATTGGGATACGAAGATCCCACTTTTTCACACTTTTGCCGTCGAATACATGGTCCATATGCCTGTCCCTGAATGGGGTAGAGGGAAGCATTTGTATATATGTATCCATGACGGTGCGGTAGTCACTGAACGGGGTATGGAATATCCCTATCCACCGGTAAATGAGATTCATATCATTGAATAAGGGAGGAAAAATTATGAATAATGAACGGACGCTTCTCCTTTTCTTTTGTTTGTTCTTCTTTATTCAGGAATTGTATCCACAGACTCAGTATAGAGAATTAATGTGGGGCATTGGGGACACCTATTATTCAATGTTTGATGATGACAATCCATATGCCTCGGTAGACATGCTGAATCATATTCGCCGGGAGCGGTTTGACCTCATCTTGCCCCGGGTCATGCGGGAGAGAAAAATCGACATGTGGATCCACGTGATTAGACCGTGGTCATGGGGAGGGACCGATCCTCTTAGATTTG
>CAZYTI010001417.1:0-1596 GCA_964650065.1 uncultured bacterium | reverse complement strand
GTACCGAGAACGGATTATAGACCCGCACGTCGTGTTCCGAAAACCGATACCCGTTATAATACAGAGCGAATGTCGCCCGCATCTCTTCAGGTGTCGATTGATATACCCCGGCCATCTTGCGCATTTCCTCAGAAAAATAGGTTTCAAGTTCCTCCTGGGTATAGCCAAGCATATCAGCATACGACATATCCATTGAGAGATCGAAGAGATTATTCAGATCGGAAAACAAAGACACTTTGCTGAATCTGGAGACTCCGGTCAGGAAAACCAGACGCAGTTTATCGGAGACCGATTGGCCTTTTAAGACCCCAAAAAACGTTTTCAGCACATCCCGGTTCCCTTTGGCAATATCCAGATGTTCTTTTCCTTTGCCAAGATGTTCGATGATGCGTTTATCGTATTCATCAATCAAGATCACCACCGGTCGGCTGGTGGTCTTAAAAAGCGAGAGAATCAATTCCTCAAATTGGAGTTCAAGAAATGGCGCGGTAAGTGTGATTCCATACATAGCAGCGGTTTGCTTGAGACGAAATGCAATCCCCTGTTCCAATTTATCCGGGGTGCTGCCGGGAATGACGTTAAAATCTATCACAACTACCGGATGAGTCTGCCAGTCCCACTCGCCCTGTTCGGCAATCCATAAGCCCTCGAACAGGTCTTTGCGTCCCTGCAAAAGACAATCCAGCGTAGAGACCAACAGCGATTTCCCAAATCGCCGCGGGCGGGACAGAAAATAAAATTTGCCCTCCGTGACCATGCGGTAAATGTGCCGGGTTTTGTCTACGTACAGATAATTTTCAGTGCGCATCGTCTCGAAGGACTGAATACCCACCGGCAGTTTTGGATTGATATGTGCCATAGGTAAAACCTCCAACGTAACAGTACATCTAAGAATCTATTGTGTCAAGAAAGGATATGCTCTTTTAATTGTGCTTCTCTTCTGGGATCATCAATCATCCCTTCGACAGGCTCAGGACATCGCAATCGTTAATCAGTCAATTCATACCGTTTTTTCTCCTCCTCCGTCAATTGGCGCACGGCGCCGCGCACTTTCTCCTCGTTGATCAAGCGTAGCGCTTCCTGCCAGGTGGTGGGCCAAATCCGGGCCGTCCCATCCCTGGATGCGGTCACGATCCGCGTACCGGCTGGTGAAAACACGGCACTACTGATACGATCCGTATGGGTCAATCGGTAAAGTTCCTCGCCAGTGACAACATCCCAAATCCGAGCCGTGTTATCCCAAGACGCGGTCACGATCCGGGTGCCATCCGGCGAAAACACGGCACTTCTGAGAAGACCTGTATGCCCGGTCAGGCTCTGGAGTTCCTCACCGGTAGCAGCATTCCAAATCCAAACCCCACGATTTGCAGATATGGTACTGATCCGGGTTCCATCTGGTGAGAACGCGGCACTTCTGAAACCACTCGGCCCGATCAGTCGTTGGAGCTTCTCGCCAGTGACAACATCCCAAATTCCGGCAGTCCCATCCATGGATGCAGTCACGATCCGGGTGCTATCCGGTGAAAACGCCGCACGAGTGACACGCTCATAATGTACATTAATTTGATGAAGGTCGACAGCGGTCGCGTGATCACA
>CAZYTI010001416.1:0-1596 GCA_964650065.1 uncultured bacterium | reverse complement strand
AGAAATCGGAATTTATGACAGCTTTTTCGAATTGGGTGGAAACTCCCTCTTAGCCGTTCAACTAATGTCCCAGGTATGTAAAAATTTCAAAATTGACTTGCCACTAAATCTATTATTGAATGATCTCAACGTAGCAGCCATGGTTCAACTTATCGAAACGGTTCAACAACAAGGGATACAGGCTTTAGATTTAACCAAACCCTTGATTAATCTGGATGATGAGGTTGTCTTAGATCCTGAAATTAATCCCACAGATGTAACTGCTCGTGGTGATGTACAAAATCCTACAGCGATTTTTCTAACCGGTTCAACCGGATTTTTAGGAGCATTTATTCTCAAGGAACTCTTAGAACAAACACAAGCAAAAATATTTTGTCTGGTACGTTCTTCCAATATTGAGTCTGCAAAGCAGCGAATTATTGAGAACCTACAGAAATATGAGATCTGTGATGAGAATTTGGGCTATAGAATCATACCGATCCTTGGAGAGCTTTCTCTACCAAAATTGGGGCTCTCAGAGCAGGAGTTTCAAAAGCTTGCAGGTCTCATTGATATCGTGTACCATGCAGGTGCTATGGTTAATTTTGCCTATCCTTATTACTCACACAAGGCGAGTAATGTTAGAGGCACTCAGGAGATACTTCGCCTGGCCAGTATTTCAAAAGTGAAACCAGTACACTTTGTATCTACCGTGGCAGTATTCAACACCACAGATTACACGAATATCACAATTGTAAGGGAATTAGATCCCTTGCCTGAATGTACGAGAATCTATGGGGGTTATGCACAAAGTAAATGGGTCGCCGAGAAGTTGGTATATATTGCTAGAAGTCGAGGACTACCTGTTTGTGTTTATCGACCAGCTGAAATTACAGGTCATAGTGAGAATGGGGTTTGGAATACAAATGATGCAGTGTGTCGAATCATTGGAGGGATGATTCAGTTAGAAAAATATCCTAAAATAAATTTCAATCTAGAACTAACGCCAGTAGATTATGTCGCAAAGGCAATTGTATATCTCTCACGACTAAAAAGAGTTTTCGAGAATTGTTTTTATCATTTGATAAATCCACATATTCAAAGTTTACAGCAGTTTGCCCAATGGATGGTCGACTATGGATATCCTCTTGAAGAAGTCTCGTATAAAAAATGGCAAGAAGATCTCATCAAGATTTCAACATCGAACAATTCAAATCCAATTCTCTCAATTCTTCCAATCTTTTTTGAAAAGGTTACTGATAAAGAGACTGTATTTGAGGCTCTTTCAAAACGACCAAGATTTGAGAATCAATTAACTCTTAAGATGCTTGAAGGTAGTGGCATCACATGTTTGCATCCAAATGAATTTCTTGGTTCATATTTTAAGTATCTAATCGAAAGGGGATTCCTGAAGGCTCCGCCTGATATGCTTTAACCTCCTTTTGATATGCCGAATATGTAGAAAAAAGATTTGAATAACGAATTATTACTCTATGACCATGAAAAATCCTCAATACAAACTTCCTTATAATGAGGTGCATCTTTATATATTGGATATACAAGAATATATTAACCCGGCAATTAAAAACATGAGCTATGCTGCATAAGCAATCATTG
>CAZYTI010001415.1:0-1597 GCA_964650065.1 uncultured bacterium | reverse complement strand
AAGAGATTGAGGAGCGAATAAGTGGCGGGAGTCTTATTGTAAAAGCAGATGTATCAAAAAAGGATGAAGTCGAAACGATGGTTACAAAGACCATTAATACGTTTGGAAAGATAGATATATTAGTTAATAATGTAGGGATTTCCCACCATTGTAAGTTTTTGGATTTAACATTGGAGCAATGGAATAGGATGATAAACATCAACTTGACCGGTGTTTTTATATGTTCCAAAATCACCCTTCCAATCATATTAAAACAAAGATGGGGAAGAATCATTAACATAGCTTCCACATCTGGGATGACAGGAGGCACCTCAGGGGCTCATTATGCCGCTGCTAAGGGAGGAGTCATTGCATTCACAAAAGCTTTGAGCAGTGAATTTGCGAAGTTTGGTATTACTGTTAATGCAATCGTGCCCAGTAAAATTGAGACCGATATGTTCTATAACTCAATAGATGAAAAAGGGAAAGAGGCTTTATTAAAAAAGATACCGGTAGGGAGATTTGGCAAACCGGAAGAGATCGCCCAACTCGCTCTTTTTCTTGCTTCTGATGCTGCAGGATATATTACCGGAGAAACTATCGTTGCATCGGGGGGGTACAGGTAGTAACAGAATATATTAGAATTCTTATGAAAAGATGAATATATGAGGTGAATAATGATAATACCGACAAAAAAATTGAAAAATGATTTTGAAATGCCTGTATATGGATTCGGAACATGGAGAATGGGAGGTGATATAAAACATGATCCTAATAATGACGATGACGCAGACATCACAGCTATAAAAAAAGCCATTGATTCGGGCATAACCCATATTGATACTGCGGAAATGTATGCCGAAGGATATGCAGAAAAATTAATCGCTCAGGCAATCAAAGGCTATGACAGAGAAAAATTATTTATTGTTTCTAAAGTTTCACCTTTGAACTTACATTACGACAACCTGATTAATTCAGCCCAAAAAACCCTGAAAGGAATGAAAATAGATTATCTGGATTTATATCTTATTCACTTTCCAAATCCAAAGGTTCCAATGAGAGAAACAATGCAGGCAATGGATAGACTTATCGAAAAAGGCCTGGTTAAAAATATTGGAGTTAGCAATTTTTCAGTTGAACAATTAAAGGAGGCCCAATCATACACTAACAACAAAATTGTCGCTAATCAGCTTCATTTAAATTTGATTTACAGGGAGCCGGTAAAAAGCGGGCTACTTGATTATTGCCAGAAGAATGACATTATGTTTATCGCATGGAGGCCTGTGCAAAAAGGTGTTTTAACTGCACGGGGTACAGGATTACTGGATAAGATGTGTGAGAAATACAATAAGACACCTGCACAGATTGCGATTAATTGGTTAATTTCGCTTGATAATGTAGTTACATTAGCGAAAACCAGGAATATTAAGCATTTAGAAGAAAATCTGGGAGCCATTGGTTTTAGAATGGAGCAAAAGGATATTGATAAGCTAACAAATAAATTTCCCGATCAGCAATATATTTCAGACGCAAGACATCTTTCTAAGTACATCAACATAAATGAATTATAATATTTTTCGTTAATATAAAAGACCTCAGCCCTTCTACGGTTGGGCTG
>CAZYTI010001414.1:0-1599 GCA_964650065.1 uncultured bacterium | reverse complement strand
CAGGGGATCGAGGTACAAGGTGCCATCGATCTAGCCCATATATTGGAACCGATCATCGGTCTGACCCTTTCCCGTATCGTCTTTACCCTGGGTATTTTCAGTATGTGCTTAACCACCATGATCATCGAGATGCTGATCTGTGGATTTGTTCTGAGCGAGATGTTCCACTTCGAACTGCATGGTAGAGCTTACAAACTGGCGACCATGGGTGCAAATATCGGTATTCTGGGCGCCTTTTATTCGATGCCTTTTTGGCTGCCCGTGCTTACCTCATCTTTTAATCTGATTATGCTGCCCATAGCGTACATTTGTTTCTTCATCCTGCAAAATAGGAGAGATTATATGGGCGATCGCGTGAATCGCAAAACGGCCATGGGAAACGTTTGGAATGTTTTCATGCTGATTGCTATCATCGTGGTGACATTAGGTGGACTGGCGAAAGTACTCTCCGTTTTTGGATTGATCGGGAAATAAATCGAATGGCGATACACTTGATAAAATTTCTGAAGAGACTCGTTACTAAATATCTCATTTTGGCAGGCATCGTGTTGGGCATCTGCATCGTCTTCCTGGGTCGATGGGCCATGGATTATACTTCCACCGATCGATCCTGCGACTTTTGCCATACACATCCCCATGTAACTGAATCCTGGAAGGCTTCAACCCACTACGTCAATAAGAGTGGAATCATGGTGCATTGTGTCGAATGTCATCTTCCTCCAGGGGGCTGGTCCAGATTCATCGAAAAGGCCCGGTTGGGCATTAAAGATATCTATGGGACTGTATTCAAAAATATTTCAAAGATCGATTGGGAGGTCAAGGGCAGGGTGGAAAATGCCCGAACCTTTACGTACAACGCATCCTGTGTTCGATGTCATTCGGAATTGTTCAGCCTGGATCTGTCAAAAAAGGGCGTGGATGCCCATGTGTACTATTTTAAGAAACAAGGTGAAGTGGATTGTATCAACTGTCATCTCAGTGTCGGTCATTATAGTGAAATAGCGTTGGTGGAAGTGGATTTAACGATTCCCAAACCGGAGCCGAGAAAAACAACATTGCCTCCCAGGCCTGATTTACCGGACGAATTTGTCGATTATGCCCAGGTCATGCCGGGATCCGATATCGTGTTCGAAATGATAGCCATACCCCGCGGTACGTTTCACATGGGCAGTTCGGATTCCGAGTCGTACAGACGAGAAGATGAAGGGCCGGTTCGTCAGGTACAGGTGAGTCCCTTTTGGATGGGCAGGACAGAGGTGAGCTGGGACGAATGGGAAGTCTATTATTTAGAAAATATGACCAGCGGGAAATATGAAACACAGGAGGATGATCCCAATCTGGATGCAGTGACCGGGCCCACACCGCCCTATGGTGCACCGGACCAGGGATGGGGAAGAGGATCGAGACCCGCTATCACCATGACACACAATGCCGCCGTGAAGTATTGCCAATGGCTGTCTTCGGTTACGGGAGACAAATACCGGTTGCCCACCGAAGCCGAGTGGGAATATGCCTGTCGGGGCGGGACCACGACACCTTATTTTTTCCAGGGGAATCCCTCCAAAATCACAAAGAAGAGATGGGTAAACCGGATTTTTG
>CAZYTI010001413.1:0-1602 GCA_964650065.1 uncultured bacterium | reverse complement strand
AAGCCCTATCGTTTAATGATCTGGACCATCGTTTTATTTATCGTAGGGGGATTTATTTTAGGTCCGTTGATGCAGAAGTATGCTTTTGGTGCCTATTGGACCGGATTTCCCCTGGGCATGGATCTCACAGACAACAAGACCCTGATTGCCATGGTGGGATGGATTGTGGCCTGGTTCATGAATCGAAAGGGAAGAGAGGGACGGGGATGGATCGTGCTGGCTGCGGTTTTGATGCTGGCCATTTATCTGATTCCCCACAGTGTCTTGGGATCGGAATTGGATTACACGAAATTGTCTCAATGAAACCATTGAATATCATATTGGAGAAATAGAATGGCAGATATTCATTCGAAGCAGGAAATTCTTGAAAATCTGACAAAGATGACTACCGGAATCCTAGGAACCCTGGATGCAGATGGTAATGTCATCCGATTGCGAGTGATGTATTACGGTTTTGATGATGATTTTAATTTCTATTTTATGTCTACAAAAGAGAGCCCCAAGATAGATCAAATGATGACCACATCCGGCATTTCCTTCATGGTTTTTTGTGTGGAGGAAACCTATGATGAGTCCTGGGAATTGGAAATCAATGGTGTGGCGATGTTATTGACCGTTGAGGAAGAAATCTCTTTTGCCTTAAATAAATTAAAAGGTACCAACCCGTTTGCAGACGTTGCCCTGGAATCAGATGAAAATAAAATTTTTTCTTTTATTAAACTTAGGCCGTCAATCATCAAATATCGCATTTATGGAGAAGGCTTGAAAGGGGAACCGCCCACGGTTCTTGAATTTTAGGTAAAAGTAAAAGGGAAAAGACAACGCTGAAGAAATCGAAATTCACCAAATGCTGGGAATTCTTTGAATGTGGCCAGACGGAGTGCCGGCTCTACCGGTCTGAAGAGAGGAGATGCTGGCTGGTACCCGAGACGCACTGTCACGGAGGATTGCAAGCCCTTTGTCTGGATAAAATAGAAATGTGCCTGAATTGTGAAGTGTTGAAAAAAAATATAAACGAACTCGATTGGGCAGAAACATTTCGCTTGATTTCAGAACAATATATTTCCTATAAGGATGAAATAGAAGATGCCCACAAGCTTACAAAGGCGAGCGAGAAAAAGCTTCAGGAATTCAAGAAAACCAGTGTTTATCTACTGAAGGAAGTGGCCAAGAAAGGAAGGGAACTCAAGGCGGAAAGGGACAACCTGGAGAAAAGGGTCCAGGAAAGGACAGAAGCGTTGCAGGAGGCCCAGACCAAGCTCATTCAATCCACTAAAATGGCTGCCATGGATCGATTTTCCTCGGGTATTGCTCACGAGATCAACAATCCCCTTGGAGCCATTGTTAATTTCACCAGGACACTGCTGGGTAATCCGGAGATCAAGGGGCAAAACAGAGGTCATTTGGAACTCATTTTAAAAGGCTTATTTCGGATCGAGAACGTGGTCAAACAGGTCTTGAGTTATTCAGGGAAATCGAAATCCGAACCTCGTCTTCTCGATGTACAGCAGGTACTTTATGAATCTTTGGCATTTGTCCAGCACAGGATTGAAAGTGAGCACATTGATCTGAGATTGGAGTTGGATGATTCCAGACCGAAGG
>CAZYTI010001412.1:0-1603 GCA_964650065.1 uncultured bacterium | reverse complement strand
TCATCACCCGGGAAGGATCAACCGAATCCGCAGATGTGTGTACCTTTTCATCTCGTGAGATAACGATTCTCGACATCGATTCCGTTGAGTCGAATCCCATCTCATCTTTGGTCCAAGCTTGTGAAGACAGGAGAGCCCCGCCACTCAGGGCCAATCCCTTTTTCATAAAATCGCGACGTTTCACAAAAATACGACCTACCGGAAAAATTCAATTGCCATACATGATTTTTATTCACTCTCTTCGAAAAAACGAAAACGAAATCCAACGGAAACGGCCGGTTCCTGAGATTCGATCATAATAAAATTCAGCATCAGCCAGTCCGTAGGTATCCAGGAAAGACCCGGATGAAAATGAATTCCGTCGTAACTGATAAAAGGACTCCACCGATCGGTTATCGTAAATGTCAATCCGGCCAATCCGTAATTCTTGTCCAAATCCGGCAGCAAACTGGCCATTCCTGCAGAGATACGCAGAGAAAAAATCTCACTGAACTCCCAGCCCTTGGTCAACTGAAAATAAAGCGACTGGTCACTGCCACCGGTCCTCACGCTTCCGGTACCCACCATCAGGGCCGGTCTCCAACCGGATTCCACTTCACTGAGCAGTTGTAAACGCGCACTCCAGATGGGTTTATCGGTTATCACAGTATATCCGATCCCCAGATCGAGCCAGGGGAAAATGCCTCCACGAAAATTGATCAAACCCGTTTCTTCTTCACCATTGGGGATGTAGAGCAGGTTAGTCACAAGCGTGCCAGGAGAAACCAGGGCGCCTGTACTCCCCCCGGAACCGGAGCACACAGGACAGAATGGCCCGCATCCCTGTGCATGGGAAAGTCCGTACATGGAAAACATTACCAAAACATAAAAAAACAAAAAGAACTTCTTAAACATTTAACGCCTCCGATTGGTGAATGGTTCTCTTTTTCCTTATCTTTAGATTCAAAATACGTCTTAATGAAGTCAAAATCAACGCCATTTTCAGTTGGTCTTCAGTGAATCACGAAAACATGAACTTAAATTCTGAATTGTGTCAATGTAGAATCACCGATGGCTGAAACCTCTCGAAAGGATACGTCCTTTTGTCCCTTCCTGAATATTTTAACTTTCCCATCAGGTCCGACATAATCGCTGTAGCGTAAAGTTAATCCACCTGCATATCTCAGGTCATCATCCCCTTGATGTTTGTATATCAATGTGGTCGGTCCTTCCGCCTCCTCAGCACATTCCAGAAGAAAGGCAGATGACGGAGCCAGCGACTCGATGCTTCGATTCTCCTGTTCATTTCTCCTGACAATGACTTTGGCTCCGGATGGAAGGCGATAATGACGCCCGAACTTGAGCAGTCCGATTTCAGAGAAATTGTCCTCGCCATGATTGAACAGATCCCGGAGTCTGGCAGCAAAATTGGGATCGGTCAGACGGCATCCCCCGGCCGGACATGGATAATCGTGAATATCCCAAGCATCTGCAAGGGAAATTTGTGGTTTTCTGTTCCTCCCCTGGATTTCAAGAAATTTATTTCGATCCACCCATCCCTTCATCTTTCAACATCCTTCCCGCCAGCGTACTATCCAGCCCCCCTGAGAGCATAAGAACCGCT
>CAZYTI010001411.1:0-1604 GCA_964650065.1 uncultured bacterium | reverse complement strand
GATGTTTGTGTCAGTTGTTGGGGATTACATTGACAATGAAATAGAGAAAACTGTCAAAAATGAAATACGGGTATTCCCCGAAACATGTCAAATAAATTTCCATGGGAAAGTACCGAGACGAGAGTTATATCAACATTACCACCGGGCAAATTTCACAGTATTTCCCTCGATATGGGAAGAACCATTCAGCCGTGTACCACTGGAATCTATGGCATGTGGTACACCTTGTATTTCGACGGATAATCCCGGCTGTCAGGAATTATTCGATTTAGGCATCCCTCTATTGTTTCTGGACCGAAATGATCAAACAAGCCTGGCAAAAACGATTAAATTCTATTTTTCTAGACCAAAAGAATACAATAACTTATCCAAATTAGGTAGAAGGTTTGTTGAGGATAAGTATACTTTCAATCGCTTTATGATTAATGTGGAAAGTCTTATTTTTGACACTATCTCGCAACAAAAAAAAACAGGAGACTGAATATGACCAATAGTGAAGAGCGTATCATAGTAACAGGTGGTTCCGGATTCATAGGATCAGAGATAATAAATGTACTATCCTCAGCAAATTATGATGTTCTTAATATTGATATTCAAAAATCAAATTCAATGATCCCGACAGAATTGGTTTCTATTTGTGATTTAGAACCATTGAGAAATATATTTCATGATTTTCAACCTTCATATGTTGTCCACTGTGCAGGGGATACGGCAGACGGCTATAAAAAACATTATTTCGAGGCAAAAACAACTCAAATTATTGGTACTGCCAACATAGTCAATGTATCCAAGGAGTGTGGCTGTAAAAAGATCGTCTTTCTTAGTAGCGACCATGTTTATGTGGGACTGCCAGAGGATGAGGTCGTCGATGAAAATACAAATTTAAAATTGGACATACAAATAGATCATCTCGATTTTCATAAACTATTTGCTTTAAGCAAATTCATCAGTGAGAAACTATGTTTAAATGGATTTGAAAATTCAATCATATTTAGAATCCCATCCATTTATGGACGAGGTGAATGTTCAAATCTTATTTTCGGTATGATCAGTGAAAGTAAAAACAAAGGTGCCATAACCATTTGGGGAGATGGTACGAGGCGTGTACAGTTTACTGATATTTCAGATATAGCGGAAGCTGTGTTATGTTCGTTGCAGATTAAACCGGGAATTTACAATATTGTAAATCAAGAAAGGATTGAAGCAAGGACAGTGGCTGAGCTCATTGGTAAACATTTTGGAGTTCCCTTTTCCCTTGATAAGGGTAAACCTGAGGGCCCAAGATTCCCATTTGAGTCAAGTGAAAAATTCTTGAACCAGGCCAAAGAATTTTCCTTTACACCATTTGCCAAAGGGCTGGGGAATATTTTAGAGGGTTTGGAATGATAGATTTCAATTCTATAAAATGTTGAGAGGAGAATTTATTACAAAAGATTACGCTTAAGAGGATATGTAATGGATAATCATAAAATTAGAATGAGGAAAGAATGGAACATATTGGCACGGAAAAATCCTTATTATCTGACTATTGCAAAGGAAGAATTCCTCGATCTTGAAAATATTGAAATTGATAATTATTTTACGAGTGGAAGAGAAAATGTAGA
>CAZYTI010001410.1:0-1610 GCA_964650065.1 uncultured bacterium | reverse complement strand
GGTTCACATGGAATTGATATTTGATAAAGCCCTTCCTGTCCAGAAATAAAAACACTTTTTTTACCGTTTAAACTATTCAGATGCATACCATGATTTATTCTAATGTTCTCAAGTATAGGTTTAACTACCCATTTACCTGACGGTTCTTCCGGTATTTTTGAGATATAAACAGCCCCGGGCTTTGACCAGTCATCCTGAAAATCTTTCGAATTGCATATAGTTGCCGCAATCACATGAGGTTCTCCACCAGGACAGACTATTTCAATTCTATGAACAAACGGCAAATCTATTACTCGATTTACATCCCAAATATCTGTAGATCGTCCTTTGGCATGACCGTAAACTATCCCTGCATCTTCCGATTGAAATATAGGGAAAAAACCCTGTATTGCCATAATTGCCTTTTGCCGACCAGGCACAGCAACTACACTCATACATCCTCCAGGCGAATCCCATATCGCCGAAGCCTGCCAGTCGTCAGGTCGGAAAAGCAGGCATTTACCCATTTTCTCCGTAGCTGCTAATAAATGCAGACGACCATCCAGATTTATGCTGTTAACAACATAAACACCATCAAGGTTAGCTAATATGCGTTTTTTTACTTTCATAGAGATGCCCATTTTTCTTCATATAAATTCCAGGATCGGTGAAATTGATCGGTACATTCATCGATCGTATTCCAGGGATCGCCGCCTTTGGGAGTTCTAACTTCAAGAGCAATGCTAAGCTTTCGCTCGAGTAATAATCCGAGATCGATCGCCTTTTTATAAAACTCAGCTATTTTTTCTATTGTAAGATCACCAGGTGGGCCAACAGGTATATGATTATCAGTAAAACTGTCTTTTTCGGCATCAAGCACAGGATTGGCAAGATGAAGCTGTTTTGCATAAGGCGCTGCCTCGGCTAAGCTTTGAAAAATATTCTCTCCGCAAAGTGCGACATGGGAACTATCCCAGCAAAGACCGATATTATCGAATGATTTCTTCACTTTTTTGATAAGCGCTACGGCTTCATTTGTAGGCCCAATTAAATGCTTTTTATGAGCTTCACGGTCGAGAGGCTCTAAGATAATATCAAGAGAGTAATCTTGAGCAGACTCACATATCTCACATAGGCTTTGATAAAGCTGTTCTGTTGCTTGGACACGAAATTCCTGCCCTGGATCCGCTCCCCCTAGCAGACCAATGAAATTTGTTCCGCATTCTACGGCCGGAACAATATGATCTTTGATAACTGAGACGCTTTTTTTTCTTAAACCCTCATCAGTCGAAGATAGATTAAGCCCCTCCTTATCAGCATAAAGAAGCACCATTGACATCCACTGTGTAACAGGAATATTATTGGAATTCACAATATCGCGAATTTTTTTTCGTTCCGCTTTGTCAGCTATATCCGGGATCTCTACTTTTTTATAGAATCCTTCTTCTGCGACACGCGATACAGCTTCTGAGATTACGTCTTTTTGTCCATAAAATTCAATGTGTGTTTCATTCAAAATTACACTTGGCAAAAAAGCATCGGTCATCTTCATATATTCTTACCTTGTTATTTTAATCATTAAAAAACATTATTATACTACATCCTACATATTGATATTAAGACATTATAAA
>CAZYTI010001409.1:0-1610 GCA_964650065.1 uncultured bacterium | reverse complement strand
CGGAACAGTACATTATTCCACACCCGGATGACCTGGATTTCAGGTCAGACATATATTCATTGGGGATAGTCCTCTTTGAGCTGCTTCTCCCCAAATGCCGGCCCCCATTCGCCGGCTCTGAAACCAGGCTAAAGGAACTCCATCTCACTGTTTCACCCCCTCATTTGCATGGTACCGAGGAATATTTAGCCTGTATCGTAGACCAGTGCCTTAAGAAGGACCCATCGGATCGGTATGAGACTGTGCAGGAGCTGCTTGATGATCTGGAGCAGGGGGTTTGCCGCAGGTCCAGCCGTCAAGTTATCGAAAATACCAGCTGTTCAGAAGATGCGAACCGGATCGATGAAGCATGGGAAATGGCCTCATTGTGCTATTCTAGAGGAAGTTTCAGTGAAGCAGCCAATTTTGGAAAAGAAGTATTGTCCATTAACCCCAACCATTTACAGGCACGTCATTTAAGCGATGAATTGAAAACAAGGTTTGAGCAGGCCGACACTCTTTATCACGAAATTGCCCGGAATATGGAAAGCCATGGGATATCTGAAATGGTGGAATTGCTTAAAGAGGTAGTGAACATATATCCCAAACACCCTTCCGCGGCTTTGGTTCTAATTAAACTTAAAGCACGAGCCAGGGATTTTAGAGAGGCCATGGAGAAAGGGGTTGAAGCTTTTTTAGCAGAGGCTTGGGAATATTCACTGGCATGGTTTCAAAAAGCCCACCGTCTTGATCCGTGCTTCATTGAATTAAGCCAGATTGTATCTGTTCTCATCCAGGTAACGGACGTGCGTTTAGAGATTAGCCAGGCATTAATTGAAGGTGAATTTGAAAGAGCCCAGCATCTGGCTCTTTTTGTAGATGCCCGATTAGAGCGAATGGTAGATCAGATAACCGCACTCGAACAGAGGAGGTATGATGTTCAATACTGAGAATATAAATAGGCCTTTTTGTGAAAGGACAGATTATTATCGCAGTTTTTCTCTCATGGCTTTGACTAACGCGATTGTGGAAAATGATGATCGTCTGGCGCTCGAGGAATTTCACAACCGCACATTGTTTTACTTTTCTGGTGAGTCGCCTATGGCTTTTATAAGCTTTCTGGACAGGTTACGGCTAAGTGTTGCTAAAATTTGTCGGCCATGCGGAAACGAACTGGCTTTAGCTGATGCCGCTTACAATCTTACCCTGGACAAGTTTTTCAATATGCCCGGAATTGGCAATAAAGTTGAATCAGAAAAGAAAAATAATGGTCAACAACTGAAACGAAAAGGGGTTGACTGCCGCTTATATTTTAGGGCTTTTATCAAGCGCGCTGAAAAAACATTAAAAATCAAGGCGCCTGAAAATATATTTGAAGAGGAATCAATTGCTACGATGATTTTGCAAGGGCTTGTAAAACGGCATTTTTACCTTTCCTATCTGGAGGCAGAACGTAAATCCAATCCGTTCCGGTCTCGATATTGCTGGAATGTAAATGGCGGAAAAATACAAGTTTTTCTCCCCGTATCATTAAGCGGGAACAACCGTAAAGAATGGCTGGAAGAGCACATTGATGATCCGAATCCGCAACGGAAAGGAGAGCGAAACCGAATACAGGAAATTATTGATTC
>CAZYTI010001408.1:0-1612 GCA_964650065.1 uncultured bacterium | reverse complement strand
TTTGGCAAGGTATCATCAACCAAAACATGAGGTGCAATATGAACAATGATAGTATGTTCAGGATGTGTCAAAACAGACAGATGCTGTGATTGAAAAGAGCAGAAGCTATATTTTATAGGGACATCTGATGACGTATACTTTGGCAGACAGGGAGCTATCCTGAAAAAGCGAGTCGAACTAAAAACAGAAACAATCCTTGAAAGGAAAATATTTAATAGTAGAATAGTGGAAAATGAGCCGAAATCGTCTCTAATGAAAAGTGTTAATGTGTCTCAATACTTTTGAAGCAAAATAGGAAAATATTCAATATAAAAGAAAGTGGTAAAAATGAAAATCATTGTATTCGGTGGTACCGGGTGGGTAGGGCATAACATAGCTATCGATTGCCACAAGCCTGTCTATGAGGTTGTTATCTGTTCCAGGGGTCAGAAAGAAGATTATAAATCTGATATCCCTGAAGGCATACGAATGATTAAAGCTGATAAGCGAGATGAGCAGCAAATGGCTGAAATATTTGAGGATACCTATGATGTAGTGATCGATTCTGTCCCGGATAACGGCAAGGCCATCGAACATATTGTAAAATATTCACGGAATCTAAAACATTATATTCACTGCAGCTCTGTGATGAGTTATACACCTCTTCCGTTTATACCCGGTGATGAAACAATGCCCTTCAGTGAATACATGGGTTACGGCAGAGGCAAAAATATCGTAGATTCCAGGGTGATCGATCTATTTAAACAAGGTAAATTGCCTGCAACTGTTATTCGACCGGGTTATATTACCGGTCCTGGAAACTTTCCAATCGACAATATGGGCGGCAGATGAAAAGATTTTATCTCTGATATTTTAGAAGGAAAAACGCTGGATCTGCCGAATGACGGTAAAGCCCTTCTACACCCTGTTCATGTAAAAGATGTGTCGAATTCTTTTCTACTTGCGATACAGCATCCCGAAAGTATCGGGCAGAAATATAATATATGCGGAGATAAAGCTCTCGAAATCAAAAATTATCTTCAAATCACTGCCGCTGCGATTGACCGAACAGTTGATATTAATTACCTGCCTTTGAAGGAGATGTTAGAAAAACACAAGGATACAGCTGACGAGGGAGGATTATGTTTTTTTGCCGAGCACATGTGCTATGATATTACAAAGGCCCGCACTGAGCTTGAATATGTGCCTCAATACAGTACTGCTGAAGCAATAGAAAAAACCGCCCGCTGGACGATAAGGCAAAGCTAACCTATATCCATTAGTGAAAATTCAAATCAGCAAAAAAGGAATTTCGCATGAAGCGGATCAATCCAGGAAAGGTTGTCGTTTATCTTATTGTTCTTTTTGTGTTTTTTACTTTGTCCAAAAGCACGTTTGCAACAGTTCCAATTGTTAAAGACGGCGAACCTGCGGCAGCGATCATGTTGAGCATAAAGCCGAACCCGGTTGCATTTGAGGCGGCATATGAACTGCAGCGAGTGATAGAGCGTATCAGCGGTGCCAAATTGCCGATCTTCCTGGAAAATGAATGGATTGCCCCGGGCACCAAATCCATGACCCGTATCTTTGTTGGCGATAGTGCCACAGCTCGGGAAGCCGGACTGGATGTGTC
>CAZYTI010001407.1:0-1612 GCA_964650065.1 uncultured bacterium | reverse complement strand
ATTGAGAACGTATTCCCTCGGTACCTTCGGCTCCACCAGGCCATAAAACCTGTTATCGTGAGTGAAAGCAGGGCCCCTAAGAGTAAGTTGGTAGACAAACGTAAGCGAGGAACTGTAATATAAGGAATAGCCCCATATCTATAGAACAATGGAATGAAGACATAGGCCCATAAAATCCAACCAACCAGCCAGCTAAAAACCCAAAAACCCCAGAACCAGAATGAAGTCTTTTTGTCGGGAAGATGTATTTTTCTCACTTGTCCGATTTTCATGATCCCACGAGCAGCCAATATACTCATAGGAGGGATAATAGGAATGTAATATCGGGTAGGGCGGTAGGAATATCCAATGAAGAAGAATATATGAGCCAGAAACCATAAACTCACAAATATATCGAGTGGTTCAAGTCTGGAACGTTTATGAAACACCAAATATACTGGATAAAGGAGATATCCGAATGACAGAATTACTATAATGGGGGTCCGGAGAAAAATCGAAAAGAACGGGGTACGGAAAACGTTCTCAAAAAAATCCTGAGTTGAATGGGGAAGGCCAAGCATTTTGACAAAAGCACCGGCTTGATGAATAGGTTCATAATTGGGGTAGTAAAAAAGGATGAGCCATAATACCAGAGTGATGGTCATTCCGGCTATAAAACAACCTGTCAGAATTACTAGACGTTTTCGTTCAGATTTTTTTTCAGAGAACAGCCACAGAAAAACCAGGGTAACAAGAGGAACCGGCAGGAAATAAATCAGGAGGGCTTTGAAAATGTACACCGTAAAACAGCTTACTCCCGCAAAAAACATGTACCAGATCCCGTATTTGAGACTCTTCGCGTGAAGCCCTAACTGCCACAAATACAGCGTTAGCACGGCAAAAAACAGCAATGGGATTTCAGTCAGACCGAGCCGATTGTACATCAGATAGACGTAATTGAAGCCCAGCAAAAACACGCTCAGAATCGCGGTAGAACGCTCTAACGAAACTTTTAAGGCAAGATAGAGTCCCCAGAGCGCTAAACAACTGAACACAATTGGCACAAACCGCAACTGCACCAATCCAACCCCAAAGACAGCAAACACTATCCATTTAATGTAAGTCAGAATCGGACTATAATAAAAGTCATTCCACTCGTCCAGCTTCCATTCTCCGAACAAGACCTTATTTCGAGCATTATGCGCAAGGGCGCCTTCGTCAAAAAAGAGTCCGCCGCTCCAGCTCAGATTGGCAGGAGGGTCTGCTGAGATATGAATCAGATGGAGTCCACATAAGAAAATGAGGACACCAAGAATCAGATAAGAAAACCGATCTTTTTTCATGAATAATACGTGATGTGTGATGTAACTCAATCGTCTCGATTGAACATTTTTCGCAAACGAGACGTTTGCATTACATTTCACGCATTCCGCATTCCGTATCACGCATTATTAACCTGGCATTGACAGACAAAATAGAGAGAAAAATTAAGAGGAACAAAGGATGGAAATTGCCGGGTTTGAATGATATGAAGCTGATCTCGAACTTCCTTGAGAATGTCATTGTGGGTGGAAACATGTTCATCCTCCAATTTGGCATTTGGGTGCCAGATGTATGAAATCTGGAGAGCCAC
>CAZYTI010001406.1:0-1613 GCA_964650065.1 uncultured bacterium | reverse complement strand
TGAGAAGTATCTTTTTGTATTTACTGGTAGAAATTTCATTAACCCGCCGAACTTTTCTCCCGCATTTGGTGCTGAGTGGTATCTGGAGGCAAAAAAACTGGGGCGCAACTGGGGCTCTCACAGGCATTGAAATCGCTCAAGTAATTCATTCAGCAGCTAAACATTAAGAACCTTTTGGCTTGTAGGAACAAAGCGCTGATGATGTATTAGTTTTAATAAAATTCCTGTGGATTTGTTCATCTGGAAGTACAGTAGCTACCGAATCAAGATTGATCAAAATGCTGCCAGCACAGCAACGTCGCTTTTCTCGGCCGTTTGAGAATGTTGCCAATAAATGTGTAGGTGGATCGACAGGTAAATGATTGGAACAGTGTTCTGATAATTGGGTGCATAGAATCCTTATGTCAGGCTTAGCATTAATTAAACTTTTCACGATTTCGGGGCGTGGTGTATTATGTATCCCCCTACCAATTGAAAAAATGATCACCTCAGGCGATACTTTCTCAATAATAATATTAGCGAATTCCTCTTCTGAGGCGCCTGGCTTCCCGCCATGATGAGGAAAAACAATCAGTTTTGCACTAACTTCGGTGCCGTTATTTTCAATTTCTTCAAATCCTTTTTTATCCAAATCGCCGGGTAAAAGAGCAAACTTCCGTCCATCTTGAGCCAAACGTACAACAACATTTCTTGAATGTCGTGTAATTTTACGTCCGATGTGTATTTCGCCAACATTTAAATCGATGTATTCTCTTGTTGGATGAAGGATCTCGATAGACACATCGCCGCAGGTAATCGTCCCATTATCTTCAGTGGTAAGGGATTCATGAAAAACAATTTTGTTTTTGCTTTGAAAATCTTCCAGCTCATAAAGCAGGTCTTGCCAAATATCAGAAGTCTGTTCGAGGTCTCGATTCAATCTTACACAATCGACGTTAACTGTATCGGAAGACAAAAGCTGGATAAGCCCTCCAATGTGATCCTGATCGGCATGAGATAGCAGAACGGTACTAATCGTTTCAATTTCTGCCTCCTCAATGAACTCAAGTAGTGAACTGCCATACCCAGCATCAACAACAAATGTGCTATCGCTGTGTCTAAGAATTGAACAGTTACCATGCCCTACGTCTAAAATCACGAATGTACCATCACAACCATCCATGTTGATTCCTATCTTTTTTCCCATTCTGTGAAATAAAGATCTTCTTCTCTATCCGCGCCAACATTTGTTTTTGCATGAAACCTCTTCCCGTTTTTTAGGTCAGGAAGAAAGGCAGCAGGAATCATATCAAAATGAAGTTTAATCCCTTTATTAGCATTCCAGCCGGGAATTACTGCAAAAAAGATCTTTTCTTCTTCGTCAACGTGTTCGACTCGGACAAGCGTCCTCCATAGCTTGCGGCTTGGCAAATAGGTGCCCGAAAACTCATCAATGCAACAAGTGAATCCGGATGAGATGCTATCAGGATTAACGTCTGAGGGATTTAATAATGTTGGGATATACTGTCGAACATACCGAATGCGGTCAATATCAGCGCCTGTATACTTTGTGCACAATACAGCAGGAAACTTCTTCTTATAGCATTCTGCTGTTAAATCGTGCCCGTCAAAAG
>CAZYTI010001405.1:0-1613 GCA_964650065.1 uncultured bacterium | reverse complement strand
CTTTTTAGAATATTTTAGTCAACCATCATTTTGTTACGTACAGGAGTCGATAGACCTCGTATTAAAACTTTCCCACCTTCCCTGATCTACAGCAGAAGTCTTTTGTTCTTACATTGAAAAATCTAAAAATGATCTATTTTATTTTTCATTTGGTTTCTTTTTAAATATGATGATTTAATCATAGAAAACTGTAACCTATTATGTAATGAAATGTATTGATTGGGATTTGCTGTTTTATTTAATCTGTAATACTTACCCCTTTATCCTGCTTGATCTTATCTTCAAATTCTTTAGACGGTCGCATGAAGTTACTCCTTACCGGTGGTACAAATCGCAGCTCATCAGATTTTTGGACTAGGGCCATCGCTTCTTCAGGGCAAGTGCTTACACAAAGTCCACAGCCGATGCATCGTTCAAGGTTTATTTCGGCAATATCGTCCTCACTCATGGTGATCGCCTCCATGGAACACCGGTCGATACATGTTTCGCAGCCGGTACACAGATCCGGATCAACCTGACAGAAATAATTGGTTGCGGCAATCAATGCCGGTTGGGGCAATCGTTTAAAAGCGCGAAGGGTTCCACAGCAATCGGGGCAGCAATTACAAAGGGCTTCCGGATTCTCGGTGCCTGAAAATTGGGCGACCAGACCGGCTTTTTCGCATTCTTCCAATTTGGCGATCGCTTCATCCTGGGTGATCCACCGTCCCAGACCCCGGTCAACATAATATTCTCCATAAAAGTCAAAAAGGATACAGACTTCCTTGGGTTGGTCACACGATCCGCCCCGATGTCGTTGCCACTCATTGCAAACACAATCGGAAAGTGCAATGCGCTTTTTGTTTCGAATGACCGATTTGGCATCATCGTACGATGCGACTGCTACAGTGTCATCAACCGCAGAATTAACCGGAATCGTTCTAAGACTGACTTCCGGCCTTGAAATCGGTCCGGCAAGAAAGTGCTCTTCCAATAATTCAGCCAATTCATTATCCATTCGTTTAACTTGATGTTCCAAAATACCATGCGCGTAAGGTGCGGCAGCATAATAAAAAGGCTCCCCTTCTTTTTTAGGGAATCTGGGAAAGGTGTGGCCTTTTTCCGTCATACGCTGCAACAGGGCTTCCACCTCAGCAGGATCACGGCCTATCTTTTTTGAGATTTCTTCGGCGGTTTGTAGATCTTCCGTAAGATTCAAATACATCTCGGCTTCTTCTTCTGTGAAAAGTTTCTTGAGAATCTTGATTTCAACACCAGATTCGGTGGTGGCAAAACCCACACCGAGTTGGTCGATTTTATCTCTGAGGGTATAATAAATGTCATCGGCCATTAAGTTCCTCCTTGTTTGTTACTAAATTTTACATAAATTTGAATTATGTGGCATTTTTTCCAAAAATATGTTCTAAATACACTTTTGACGATAATGAACAAAATATACTGCTAATTGATTGTCGATCCCCAGTAAAAGATCCCGTTTTATTGAAATATATCATATACCAGATCTTGTGGTTTTATCAATTCAAAAAAACCTTTGGTATGATCAAATTGTAAAGAAAATGCTGACCTTTGATACCATTAAGCAGGAATTATTGCTGTCTCATGTGTCTTGAAAT
>CAZYTI010001404.1:0-1614 GCA_964650065.1 uncultured bacterium | reverse complement strand
CCCGCATCATTTATACATCAAATCCTGGAGGCAATGTCTGGCCGAAAAGTCGGGGATCAACGTTACCGCCGCCTGTCAGAACTACACCATTTGCCATGTTCATAAAAGACTCAACAAGCTCCGGTTTGTTGGGCATAGGGATCGGATCAAAACCCCGACCGGCAAAGTAGTTTACATAATGCTCCTCAAGGCAATCCAGGGTCGTTCCGTGTTTGTCCCTGGACTGTCTTTGAGATAGCAGAATTCTCATCTAAACCACCCGACTACCATCAATCTCGATCGCTTTCCCATAAGAGTTGAGGACTATGTGATTGGCACGTTTTATTTTCTGGAAAATCTCGGACCCACAGCCAATGGCTGCAGGGATTCCGAATTCAGCACATCGGATCGCCATGTGGGAAGCAGCTCCACCATAACATGTTATGAGTCCTACGATATCCTTTGTGAATATCCAGTCAAAACCAGGATCCGCGTTTTCTATCAGAACCATCTTTCCTGAGATTTGGCCCGGGTCGGCAATCTTTTTCATATCCAAAACAAATATTTCCCCACTCACTTCCTTGTGGGTGATGAAATTGGGCCTTGACAAGTAGGTGGGCACAAAGGTAAAATCCCTTCGTGAGAACACTATCGGTGGTAAGCGTAGTTTCTCATGAATGCGCTTTTCAACTTTATGGAACTCGATTGTCGATGTCCAGGCATCCTTCACATCTTCCTCTTTCCACGAAACGGGTGAAAGAATCTCCCGTATATCCATATTTGCCATATCCTCTCGTGAAAAGTCCAAAAGTGATCCAAGTTCCGCGATAAGCTCTATTGCATCACTTAGATTTTTCGTGAATTCGAATTTCAGATACTCCCGCCCCTCGATGGATTTTCGTATGAAATCCAACAAGTCTTTGGCGGAAAAGTCCAACCCATCTTCTTTCAGAAACTCATCAACTGTTTCCACTGTCCTTTGAGAGAATTGGAAGCTCGGGCTTCTTGCTGCAACTTTTCGGCGGTCTTCCTTTTGGAAAGACTGTGCTTCAAGAAGTTTGGGATTCTTGTCATACCGATACGAAGTTATGTCATAGCTGCCCGGTCTCAGGTGACCATATTGTGAAAGAAAATCTTCAAGTTTCATATCCTTGACCAGGAGTTTGGAGAAATCTCTGTCGAACATTGTGGCAACCGTGGAGATCGAGGTCATATACGTTTCATAGTCCTTGCTTGTAATGATCTCTCTGTTTACCATGGTTTTAAGAAAAGACTTTCCCATAAATGCCATTCTTGCCAGCTGCGAAAATGGAATCGTCCCATACAGTCTGGTGTCATCGAGAAGCGTTTGTATACTCTTCACCATAGATCGAATGCTCTTCATTGACGTGTTCTTCAAGGTTTCCGCTCGTCGTTGATTCAACATCAAAATAGAGTCATTGGCATTTTGAAGGATAGTGCCACGATTCTTCACGATACTGACTGTCAGTTTTTGCAGCGATTGTTTCAATTCTTCAATTTGTTTTTCCGAGAAACCCAATTCTCCAAGTTCCTGTGCCTTCCTGTCAAAACTGAAATCATAGCAATTGTGGATAAGCTCGAATTCAACTTTATCATGAATGTCGGGTTTATCCG
>CAZYTI010001403.1:0-1620 GCA_964650065.1 uncultured bacterium | reverse complement strand
CTGCTTGTATCACATAGAATGTGCATGTATTAGGCCGCAATGCTTTTCTTGTATTTGGATAGTTCTTCCTTAACTACTTTAGCATCTAAAGAACTTTCAAGTCCTAATAATTCTCCTAATTTTCTATAAGACATATTATTCATTTGATTGTACATGGTTTTGATAAAACTGTTGCTGAGGGTCGATATCTTTTCTATGTAATATCTTGGATCATCACTTTCGAACAATATGTCACCGATGGTTGGGAAATTTTTCTTTAAATTGGTGTCTGCTCCACCAACATTCAAATCAAAACCAGGATGATTTGATTTGATACGTTTTACAATTCCATGAAGGGAATGTTTGTAGGTTCCGCTAAATGTTTTAAGTAAATTTATTTGAGCACCTTTTGGTTGCCGATGAATTACACTATAAATCATCTCTACATATTGCTCCGGAAATTGAATATAATTTGCAACACTATCGCAAAAATCCTCTTCTTCTTTGTCATAATCGTCTGCTGAATATGTCTCATCCCGAATCGCATGAACAGACTCATGTAACATCGGAAAAATCAGATCAATAATATTTGTCGAATTATTTACGAAAACGACTCTGTGTTCATGAATTTTTGTATAAAAGGCATATGCTTTTATCGCTTCTGGAAATTTCCTGAAAATAATATATATCCTCAGATTATCCATTAGGATAAACATACGGTCATAATCAATGGGTGAATCTTCTCCAATGCCAGATTTTAACCTGAGGTCCTTAGCTATCTTTTTTGCATTCTCATTGTTTTTCTGACCTACTCTTATGACAGGAACAACACTGGATTCGGCCTCATTTTTAAAAAGAAGTTCATATTCGGTTGCCAGTTGTATTGCATCACTTTGCATGTCACGATTGACTTTTGCAGTCTTTCTTGCACGATGTACAGGTAAAGTGATTGAACTTGCAATATCAACTGAGAAAAAATCATCCGGTTGTACCTGAAAAATCTTGCATAGTGTAATTAAATGGTTCCCCTTGGGAATCTGACCTTTAATCCAATCATTTACGGTTTGGCGTGATACGCCGGACTGGATTGCCAATTTTGTCAAGGGGATATTTCTTTCCTTAGCAAGAGTTTTAACTTTTAATCCTAGCCACTTCATTATAGCCTCCGAATAAATAAAAAGTTGTAAATATTCGAAAACGACTTTATTTTAAATTATTGATTTAATCAAACAAGTTTTGAATGAGTTTTTAGTCAAAGGTAACACCAATTGAGAAGAGTAATTGTAAAGATATCTTTACAAGAATAGTTATAATATACAAAAAAATACAACAAATGTAAAGAATATTTTAAAATTCTAAACAGAATAGGCTATGCGATGGATTTCTTACGAAATAACCAGTTTTGATTCAGAGGTTCTTTGTTTAGTTTCTTCTCATCAATGAAAAACAAATTTTTCTTGGATGAAGCCCCTGATTTCTTTACATTAACTATTGAACCAACCCTCATATTTCGAATCACCTATTAGAGTCAAAATGACAGCAACGATGAAAAGTCAGTTGTTTTTAATGCTCGTTATTATTTCTCTTCTGAAGCCTCTGACTGGTCATACGGATACCTATTATATCGGCCATGATGCGGAT
>CAZYTI010001402.1:0-1620 GCA_964650065.1 uncultured bacterium | reverse complement strand
TGACCTTTAAGACCTTGACCTCATTTTGATCCAGGTCTGCCGATTCCGACACATAGCCGATTGCGCCGACGTGTTTGTCAACGTACTCCAGAACTTCTTTGTCAGATCCCTTTTCCTCCGGCGGAACACCGCGACCAGAAAAGATTTGTTTCTGCCAATACGCCTTGATCGATGACACTTTTCTCCTATGAATCTCTTTTGAGAATTTTCCCCTGATAGGGGAACTACTCACCTGGTCAACGGGAAGCACGGCTTCTTTACTACTTTTCCATTTCTTAACCTTCTTCAAAAATAATTTGGAGATCTCCTGTTTTGTCAGTTCAGAATCCGGATTGGAGGCGTTGACGATTACCTTAAAAGACACCTCGTCGTTAGCATACAAGAAGCTGCCCGGCAACACTATACTCAGGAAGACAAAAAATAATATAGCTTTTTTCATGATGTGCTCCCTCACTCTATGAACTGAATCGTGTCCCAACTAATCTGTCAAGGCTTTCATATATCTTATTGCATTGAATAGTACCTGTCAAGGCTTTTATATATCCTGTCTATAACGTCTGTATTTACTTAGCGGTAGTTCTTATGTTTCCCTCGATACATTTCTTTTTTAGATTTGAAGAAAAATCTGCAATCTAAAATCTGCAATCTAAAATGTACACACCTTGTTTCGTCCTGTTTTCTTTGCCTGATAAAGCGCCTGATCAGCATGGGCCAGCAAGTCCTTGGAAGATTTCGAATCATTACCGGATGCAATCCCGACGCTGACCGTTACAGAAAATTGATTGGACTCATATTTAAATACATGCCCGGCCACCGCCTTTCGGATTCCCTCACATACAGTGAAGGCACTTTCCCGATTTGTATGCGGCAGTATTACGGCAAATTCTTCACCTCCGTAGCGACATGCCTGGTCGTTATGGCGTTTGGATTCCTTGAGTATTTTCCCAATCTCTGATAGGACTGTATCACCAACAGGGTGACCATAGGTGTCATTTATTTTCTTGAAGTGATCCATATCCAGCATAACAAGCACCATCTCACTCTTATAACGCTTTGCCCTTTCAAACTCACTTTCCAGGACCTCCATAAAGTAACGGTGGTTAGAGAGTTTTGTTAATTCGTCCATGATGGACATTTCGGCCATCTTTGCCTGAGCCTTTTTCAACTCCATTTTAAGACGGGCTTTTTCCAGGGTGTTATTGACGGCACGGGAAAGAGATTCTATACTGAGTTTGCTTTTCGGCAGATAATCATAGACGCCGGACTGAATCATTTGTGAAGCGATCATCTCGTCGCCATGCCCGGTAATGACCACCACCGGAATTTCTATTCCCTTTTTTTTAATGTTTTTTAAAAAATCAAAAGCGGTTCCGTCATTCAGAAGATATTCCAAAAAAATCACATCAAACCGGTTTTGTTCCAATAGTGCCAATGCCTCTTTAATATTGGCGGCCCGATATAAATTGATCTGGTTTTGTTCCTTTAAAAGGTTTCTGATCGTTTGAAAGTCATTGTCGTTGTCATCCACGGAGAGTATTTTCACGTTATCATGAAGTTTGGCCTCATTATAACGTATAGTCTGAATTTTTTTCACGGTAGCGGCTATCTGCTGACCTGCTT
>CAZYTI010001401.1:0-1621 GCA_964650065.1 uncultured bacterium | reverse complement strand
GGCGACAGTTTTTTGAAACGCTGCCGGAAATCCATAGACAGGTCTGGCATTTGAGATAACCAGAGTCACTCCCCGAAAAATAGTCAGTCCACCTAACGTGATGATAAAAGGATGCAAACCGGTTTGAACAACTAAAACGCCGTTGCATAAACCGAGCAATCCGCCTAAAAGAACACCCCCTATTAAAATTGCTAAGATGATAGGCACCCCGGCAACCATCATTTTTGCTGTGACCATACCGGTTAACGCAAGCACAGATCCAACTGACAAATCAATGCCAGAAATAAGAATGGCAAAAAATTCTCCTAAAGCGATCAAAATAGTAATGGATGATTGCAGCATAATCTGAATAAGATTATTCACGGTCAGGAAATATTTCGGGGAGAGGATTCCCATAATTACGACTAATAATAATAAGATCAACAGAATTCCATACTTTTGCCAGAACGTTCGGAATGAAAATTTCATCTATCCCTCCTTTTTTAGTGTGATACAGTTGCACTGTACATGAGATTTTCTTCATTCGCTGATTCTACCGGATATTCAGCGACAATTCTTCCTTCTCGCATCACATAGATCCTTGAACAAATAGAGAGCAACTCCTCGTATTCGGAAGAAATCATAATGATCGTTTTTCCGGAATTTGCCAGATCCAGGATGATTTGATAGATGTCATTTTTGGCGCCAACATCCACGCCTTTTGTCGGTTCATCAAAGATCACAATTTCTGAATCAGAGGCTAACCATTTTCCGATCACAACTTTTTGCTGGTTACCTCCGCTCAACTCTCCAATCGGTTGTTCGATTGAAGTACATTTCACCTGTAAAATATCCTGATATTTTGAGGATATTTCCTTCTCCAACTTCGGATTTGTGCCTCCAATCAATCCCTGAAAAGAGGATTTTTTTTGAAGAAAGGGCAGACTCATATTCTGCCAGATACTAAACTCATTTATGACGCCTTCTTCCCTTCTGTTCTCAGGTACGAGTCCAATCCCATTTTTTAAGGCAGAATAAGGATTGGAAATATCTACTTTTTCCCCTCGAAGATATAATTCTCCACCTTCATTCTCATCCGCTCCGAATATCGCGCGCATGACATCCGTTCTACCTGCTCCAACCAGACCAAAGAACCCGACGATTTCCTTTTCATAGACGTTAAAATTGATATCCCTGGCTCTCTCCTTCGCAGTAAAATTCTGCACCTCAAGTACGGGGGTCTCATTTTCTCTGTGGTTTTGATGGTATTTACGCACATCGGAATACTTAAACTTGAGTTCTTTACCCACCATCAAATTGACCACTTCATCAATAGTTATTTCTTCAGCCTTTTTCGTCCCCATGATCTTCCCGTCTTTAAGCACAGTGATGCGGTCAGCAATTTTCATAACTTCTTTTATTTTATGAGAGATCAATATCACAGAGACAGCATGGTTTTTAAGCTCTCTGACCAGTTTCCACAAAAGTTCAATCTCACTTGCCGAAAGCGATGAGGCCGGTTCATCCATAATGAGAATCTTCGCTTCGAGCGAAAGCGCCTTGGCAATTTCAACTAATTGTTTTTGTGAAATCTTTAAATCTTCGACAAATTCATTTCCCCTCATCTCCAAACCGACGAGTT
>CAZYTI010001400.1:0-1621 GCA_964650065.1 uncultured bacterium | reverse complement strand
CTTTACGCTGAAAATTTATCAAAATTTCTCCAACTAATTCGGAGAAGAACCTCTTCTAAAAACTAATATGTAAGCATATAGGTTGATCTTGATTCATTTACTGCCTGATCCATGGAGGAAGTTGCCATTTATTCCCCAGGTATTTTACTCCCTTACCGGAATAGATAGTAACCAATTCTCCATTTATCACCTGATAATGAAGATTCTTAAATGGTATGTCCACCGGAGGTACAAAGTGATGATCCTTATTAAATTTTACCCATCCCAATGTATTTTTATCTTCATAAGGTGTTTCGGCAACATATTTATTGATGGCAGAATAATTATTAACATCACCCACAGCCTTGACTGCTTCAGCCCACATCTTCATCCCTATGTATGCCGCATACCCCCCGGATTGTGGGTAGACATTTAATTTCTTTTTAAAATTATTTAAGAAAGTGTCAGCTTTGTGAGTTGGACCTTCTGGAATTGGAATTCCGCTTGTTTCGCCCATTATACCGTTTGCTTCCGTTCCCATGTTTGCAATAAATGCAGGGGAGGTAAGTCCATATCCAAAATTAATTAATGAATTGATCGGTCTTTGCATAAATTGACGAAAAAATGTCATTAAGTCCGGAGGACTAACAATTTCCACGTGTATCCAGGCCGGTTTGATGTTTCTTATTTTAGTTAGTAACGGACCCCATTCTCTTGTGCCGTAGGGGACGATTTCATGCATGGCGATCTGCCATCCTTTTTCTTTAGCTCTATCCTCAAGGGCAATGCCCGTTTCGCGTCCCCAGGAATCTTCGGCCACTATGATTACGATTTTATTATTCGGATAGCTGTAAGGGAGTTGAGCCATGACATCAAACACATCAACAGCGATATCTTTTTCGATCATTCCAAGCTGGAAACAGTTCGAGTATGATTCCGGATCTTCTTTCATAACTTGCACAGCTGAGATCGAAGAGTCTACCATGAAAAATGGGACCTCATACTTTCCAAAGGCCCTGACATCTTGCCCCCACCCACTCCAGCCGCCATGCACCACATCTACTTTCAATTTACCAACAAGTTGATCAGCGGCTTGCATAAGTTTTTCCGGGGAAAAATCTCCGATGTCAAATCGGATCATTTCCAATGGACGGCCAAGCAATCCGCCTGAAGTGTTTATTTCTTCCACGGCAGTTTTTATACCCTGGCGATAGCCTTCACCATCAGAAACGTATGCACCTGTCAGTGGTGTAGGCATCCCTATTTTAATGGGTTCCACAGCCCACGACAATCCGACAAAGCTCAAAATTAACATAAGTGTTAAACTTAAAAACAACCCTTTCTTGATCATGATAATCCTCCTTCTAATTTATTTAGAGATGGATGGAAACGGCTAGGCTTTCCATTAAAGCCTATAACCAATGAGATTTTAAACAAGAAAGTTATTATAAAATTTATTGAATAATTGATGATTGAAATTTCTATTTTTATTGCCAGACTATAATGAGTTTATTAGGATATATTTGGAATCAACTCACAGATTCTGGTACGGACTTGGAATACTTTATATCAAGATTTGTGCCAAAAATGATAATATCGGCTTAATAGGTAAATTATTACTAATATTTCAGTATATTACTGT
>CAZYTI010001399.1:0-1622 GCA_964650065.1 uncultured bacterium | reverse complement strand
TGGTCTCATGGTCCGGTTTTAGCCTCAGGAGTGAGTCGACTTCTCTTTCGATTCTACTTCTCGTTTCTTCTCCATAGTTACTGGCACTGAGAAGTATGGAATACATGAGACTACGGGCCGAGAGATTGTCCGGGTACAATGTGAGTTCATTCTTTATTTCGTCATAGGCACGTCGCATATTTTTATTTCTTTTCCCTCCCATACCAGTGTAAGAAAGTGCCCGTATCTGATGGGCCCCTTGTACGGGTTTGTTATTCATATCGTAAATCAGTAAGTCCCAATATTGACCATTGTTATCGTCAATCAAGTTTTGATGCCTGAGGCCCAGGGAATCCATCGCCTGGAATGCGATCAATATCATTTTCACACTGGTATCGGATACAGTAAATGTGGCTTTCCATGTCACGAGGTCTTTGTTCAGATCGATAATTTCAGGTGGGTCCATCTGATTCCTATAAAGAAGAGCTTGTATGTCTTTTGGATTTTGAAGGAAATTGTTGAAACCTGATTCCGGAACCGTATAGACGAGATGAAAGGGACGGTCGTAGTGTAGATTTCCCTCGGACATGGTAACCTGGCGTTGTTCTCGATCGGTTTCTGGGAAGGGCGTATTTATGGTTATATTTTCTCCCGTTAAAACTGTTGAAATGGAAAGAGTCAGGGCGAGATATATCATGTGCATCTTCATGGTCATCCCCTTTTAATTTTTTACCTATTGTCAAAAATTAACCACAGAGCACACAGAGAAATTATTAATATTATTTATGTTACACAATAATATCTCACCTCCCCTCTGTGTCCTCTCAAATGATCAGGCGTGCTACCATCCTTTAACTTTTCTACATTGAAATTAAGCAGTAAACCCACTCTTTTATCCATTGCTCTTAAATGGGTTAGCAACTGAGCTTTATAAATGCTATGTAGTACTTCAACCGCTTTCAGTTCTACAATCACCTCATTGGAAATGATTACTCCAGAAATATCTTTATTAGGATTTTCATTTTTAACATGATATTGCATGAAGCTATGTCTTAGATGTGTTCACCTTTCGAGAACACAGAGTATCTTACTTTTTCTCTGTGAACTCTGTGGTTTCATGTCTTTCTCTCTTTTTTCATAAAACTTTTGACACTACCATTTTTTGTTTTTTCGACTTCTCTCAAAGCGATTCCAAACCGCAGACCACGGTCGCTAACCATGATTTCATGGAATTCCCCCAAACCCATTATGGCTTTCAGGATGAGGATTCCGGCCAGGATGATATCGGCCCTCCTGGGATCGAGTTGAATCCATTTCTCTCGCTCTGAGAGAGAAATAAATTGCATTTGATCAAACAGATGCTGAATTGTGGTCATAGATATGATTTGTCCGTCGACCCGCTCAGGATCGTAGTTTTTCATACCTGAAGCCATACCAACCAGGGAGGTCACTGTGCCTCCGACCCCGATGAGCGCCGTATGATGTGTTAAGAATGAGATGTTTCTTATTTTTAAAACCGAATCAATATGAGCGTCCATCGAGTCGAACTCATTTTTCAATGGCGGGTCATGGTTAAGGAACCGTTCAGTCAAGACAACGGCCCCCATATCGATGCTGATAGCATGATGAATATGCTTACCTTG
>CAZYTI010001398.1:0-1625 GCA_964650065.1 uncultured bacterium | reverse complement strand
CGATCTCGATGCGACCAAGAATCTCATGGTACAAAGGCGCGTTAGAAGCAGGAGAGGTCAAGCAGCCCAGACAGAACAACAGCCGGAAATGATCAAGAGTCCGCTAGCCAATCCCTGGATGAGTCGAGACATGGCGAGTCTGTTCAACGCTATCAAACCCGGGGTCGTTGAACGTCAGAGAACCATTGCCATCACCGGATGTGCTTATTCACAAGTCATCCAATGCCGTAGCTGGTTACCTCCGGAGATAGGGACCGTGGCCTGGTTTTCCTTTGACAATCCGGGCCAGAGTCCGAGAATTCCCATTTTCGCCGGCGTGATGAACCTCCCCAAGAGTTTTGAAGTGAGCGGACAGAAGCGATACCGGGAGGATTCAGCTTGCTGGGCTTTCCGGAGAGCAAATCGATTGTCAACGGTGGCATGGGGACGCGCCGGAGAATATATTGATAACGCCGTGATGGAATTTGAAGACCAGGCCTTCGACGAGCTTGCCGATGTAGAGAAAAGAGCCCTGGCACTCTATGAAAAGGAAAAAGAGATAATTCAAAAAGATGAATTTGACCATGACGATCCACCCGAGTTCAGGAAATACCTAACCCGCTATACCAATAACTTTGCCCGTGCCACCATTGACAAATGGGAGGAGTTAGGGGATCTGTTCTGGGGTTTCTTTGGCAAAGGTTTTTGAGTGTGGACGAGTCATAGGTCGTCGTAGATGGAATGAGTCGATAAATATGAGTTTATGGATTAATCCATAAAGCATAAAATATGAAAGGGTGAATGATTTTACCTCCGTTCAAGGTATGATGCATTCACCCTTTCTTTTTCAATATTTGTTACTTGTTATTCCGTGATTTTCCGTGAAGATCCGTGGTGATCAATTCAACCAACCCAAGCGGTTAAAAACTCCGGTTATATTTAGACCACAGGTTATCACCCAATTTCCAGTAATCTTCCACCGCTTTATTGGCGATATCATGACTGTATTTTGTCAGGAAGGCCCGGGCTTTTGCCGGATCGGTTTTATACAGCCTCAGGGCTTCTTCCTCGATTTCCTTCTGTTTCGCAAAAGCATTGTCTTCTATGGATTTCCAGACCTTTTCCAAATCGCCTTTCATTTCTTCATACCGAAAATAGGAGAGCTTACTGGCCCTTCTGAAGGCCCACCAGGCACAATCGCGTCGAAACTTTTCCCTTCCGTCCACCATATAGGAATCCGGCATCTGATCGATCCCAATGTAAATGGGCACGTGGGGGGTGGTTGCGGGATTGTCATACCCGAGCCACACGATGCCGCCTATTTCATTGGGCAGCCAATCTCTGGACTGGGTCACTTGAAGATAAGTCGCTGCCGGAGAACAGATGGTACGTTCCCGCGGGATGTGAAACAAAGCCCTCGTGTCACTGCTCATAAAGGGATTGGCAACGGGGCTTTTCACCATCTCGATTTGTTGGTCTGTCTGTTCTTCCTGCCCGCCTCTTCTCCTGGAGCGTTTCTGTACCAGGAGGTCTTTGGTCATATCGAAGGGAGTATCTGCATAGGTGTCCCTGAAGATGGCCAGGACATCCTGGACCGATACCTTCTTGTCGGGTTTCACGGAAAATGGATAATTCTCCGCATTGGG
>CAZYTI010001397.1:0-1628 GCA_964650065.1 uncultured bacterium | reverse complement strand
TTATATGGATTGTGTAATAAAACTGCGCAGCTATAGATACAGTCAAAAGTTTCATCAGAAAATAACAATTTATTGATATTCGAATGAATCAAGAATACACGTTCTTTAAGATCTAACTTTTGTGTTTCATTCTCTATGAGGTTGAGAAAATTTTGGAGCATTACCGAAGAAGCATCAATTCCGACTATCTTAATTTTGGAATTCTTTTTCAGGAGTGGGATTGCAACTCTTCCATAGCCACACCCGGCATCTAGAATTAAATGTTCCTCATTTTGTATTTCCTCATTAACTATTTTGGGATATTTGGCATACGGATCTTTGCTATTTGTGGCTGCTGCTGCTTGTATGTGATTTGCCCGGGCAAGTTTTGACCAAACTTTATCGGCCTCAGTTTTTGGATAATTTCCTGAGTGAGCAGCCGGGCTAAAAAAACCTTGTTCTTTTGAATAATTATGGCTAAAGAGTATTTCTTCAATATGTTTCATGATAGGTTGTACTAAGAGATAGGGCATCAGAAGTCAAGCATTTTGTTGCGCAATTCATGACACGTGGGAGAATCGCAAGGTGCTGCTGTTAAGGACGAAGGACAAAATTTCTTGACAGAATGCACGCTCATCTTTACGGCTATCTCTAGCTTGTATGATGTGCTGTTTGCTGCTCCCGCTGGATTTGCTAATCCAAGCCGAGCAAATTGGGGAAGTCATTTCATTCATGATCTTAACCTTGCGAAGGTTCCAGGACTTTGCAAGATTTGCACAAAAGAAACTTATGAACCAGGCATTAAAAGAAAATATCACTATTTACCGGTCCAATCAACGCCATGAACTCGGGTTTTTTCGAACCTGGGTGGTGATGGTGAAGAATGTTATCAAGTCACGAGAACTGATCTGGCAATTGTTTAAGCGTGATTTTTTTGCTGCTTATAAAAAATCTTTTATCGGAATCACGTGGATTTTTATATCCCCGATTATGGGGATTATCTCGTGGGTCTTTTTGCAAAAGACAGGAATGTTGAATCCGGGTGACGTGGGGATACCGTATCCGGCATACGTGCTGATCGGCAGTTCCATGTGGGGTTTGTTTATGGGGTTTTACGGCTCCGCCGGCGGAACATTAAAGGCTGGCGCGGGATTTATCATGCAGGTCAACTATCCCCACGAAGCGTTATTATTTAAACAAGTTGCTCAGCAACTGGCAAATTTTTCGATCGGCTTTGGCTTGAATATTTTTGTACTGCTCGCGTTCGGAGTCGTGCCGAGTTGGAAGGTTATCCTGCTCCCATTGATCGTATTGCCCATGTTTTTTTTAGGTTCGGCGCTGGGGTTAATCGTCTCTATGCTTTCAGTCGTCGCCTTTGATTTGAATAGAGGAATTAATATGATTATGGGCCTTTTGTTGTATATTACACCGGTAATTTATTCCGATAAGATCGAAAACCGCATTGTACAGATATTGATTAAATGGAATCCGCTGACCTATCTGGTCTGTTCCGCCCGCGATATTATTATTTACGGCAGATTATACGAACCCACAGGGTTTGCGATATGTGCGGGGCTTGCGCTCCTTCTTTTTCTGATTTCCTGGCGGCTGTTTTATGTATCGGAGCATAACCTGATTGAGAGAATGAT
>CAZYTI010001396.1:0-1630 GCA_964650065.1 uncultured bacterium | reverse complement strand
AAATGAAATTTTATGAAAAAATGTCATTAAGGGACTTTTTAATATGCACGTTCCCTAATATAGCTCAACAGGCGATCAAACAGCACCATCAGTCCCGGCTTTCCGATAATTTAGGAATTAAACATGATGGTGTAGCATAATCCGTATTCGTAGTAGCCGTCAAGGGATTAGATCCACATTTCATATCCGGTTTCAGGGTTGAGCAAACGCGCCTGGTATTTTGTTCCGGGGTAATCGGCAAAGATATGGAAATCATCCTTCCCCTTCGGCACTTGATGTCTGAAAAAGCAGACTTGATTAAAGAAAAGGTAAAATGTGGTATCAAAATTGAAGAGCCAATGCAGTATCGGCCACCAAGGTTAATCTACCCGTCGATATCGTAACGTCCATATTTATCAGCAGCTTCCATGACATATTTTAAATTTTCGCGTGGTGTATGAGGCGGTATGTCGCATCCCGAGGCCAGAATATATCCACTTTCGCCAGCGGCGGTTTCCATGCATTTTCGAACGGCTTCCTCAATATGTTCTTTCGTGCCTTCGGTAAATAGCTGTTGTGAAAGATTCCCGATAACCACTGTTTTGCCTTTTGATGCGTCGAACATCTTCTTTAGAGAAGAGATTTCATCTATGCTCACTCCGTCTATGCCGGTTGATACGATATCCTCCATAATCGGGTCAATATAGCCGCAGATATGGAATGTTACCGTCGTTTGTTTTCCCTTAAAATAGCTTATGACTTCTTCCTGATATGGTTTTACGAAATCTCTATATATCTGTGGAGATATGACACTGCAACCTGCGAAGGGGTCTGCTGTATATATTCCAAATATGCCTTCACCAATCGCTTCGAATATCTTAGCCCCAAACATTTTTATGTATTCTGTACAAAACTTCATGACATCGTGGACAAAACCGGGATCATCAATCGTGTCATAGATCAATTTCTCTATACCTCTCATCTGGGAAGCCAGTGTCCATGGAAGGACCAACTCCCCTCTCACCGCGGCTTCTTCTTTTAGGGCTGAACCAACCCTTTCGCAGACTTCCAGGGTGAAGGGGAGAGGGTCGTCTTTTTCAGGATCGGGGATGTTCATTTTTGTCAGATTGGATTTGTCTTCAAGAATACGTTTTTTCGCATAAAGCGATCCCACATCGTCGTATTCACATTCATTTCCAGCAGCCTGGGACATGGGAAGAGAATATATGCCCACGGCTACAAGGTCAGTACGAGCCATTTCCCAGGACTTAATCCTTGCTTCCGCAGATTTTTTTGGATCGGTAGCAATTTCCTTCCTTGTGAAACCTAAAAGGCGAGGGGCAACATTGACTAAAGCCTGAATGTCTATAGGCACCCTGTCTGGATATTGCCTGCTGTACGCAAGAAGCACCCGTTCTCTTCCGGTATATTCCTTCATTGTTTCCTCCTTAGTGTAGATGTTTGAGTTGAAGAATAATTTTTTTAACTTTCAAGTTGAAATTCTCAAAATTCCTGCCGCGTTTCCTCCCAATATTGCTTCTATTTCTTCGCTGGTGAAGCAAATACCGGCTACAGGTTTTTTGGGTAGATCTTTTATCAATTTTGAGGTGAATAGCAGGCCTATTTGCCGATATTTGCGGAAATAGGGTCC
>CAZYTI010001395.1:0-1632 GCA_964650065.1 uncultured bacterium | reverse complement strand
GGCCGTTTGGCTTTACAAAAAGAAGGTTTAAATGGTAATTAAAGCTATGTCAGAAGAAAAAATACTCAAAATAAACTCAACATCGCTTGGTGCCACGGTTTTGGATACTTACCGTGAAGTCACCTGGCGGGATACCATGAATTATGCAGCCGCAACGGAGGATTATAATCCTTTGTATTATGATGACTCTGGATCCACAGAGGTGATTGCCCCACCCATGTATGCAGTTGCGTTTACCTGGCCCATTCTGGACGAAGAGCGGGGTAATTACCCGGCAGAAATCAGTCTAAGGGGAGTTCACGCCATAGAACACATTATTTTTCACCAATTGGTTAAAGCCGGGCAACAGTTGAGAATGGAATTAAAAGCAGTATCCATCAAACAGACAAGGGCAGGTGTCCTTAAGACCTCAAGGATAACGGTCTTTGACGATAATGGAGACAAGGTTTTTACCGAATACAGCAGTGGCCTCTTAAGAGGCGTCGTATGTGAAGATGGCGGTGGTGAATCCGAACCAGTCCCGGAAATCCCGGAGTTTGAAGGAGAATCCGGTACCATCTGGACAGTGGAGATCCCCGTAGCCAAGGGCCTGGCCCATGTTTATGACGGATGTACCCGCATTATAAATCCCATTCATACATCCAAATCAGTGGCTGAGTCTGTCGGTCTTCCGAATATCATTCTCCAGGGAACCTGCACTTTGGCTCTGGCCGCACGTGAACTTATCAACCGGGAAGCCGCGGGCGCGCCGGAGAGGCTGATGGAACTTTCCTGCCAGTTTCGAAACATGGTTATTCCGGGTACAACAATCCAGCTGAAGTTGAATCATCGCCAGCCCGAAACAAACGGATCCACGGCACTGGGATTTGAAGTGGTTAATGATCGTGGAGAAGTAGCCCTTGCAAAGGGTTTTGCCAGAGTCAAATGATTCGATTATGGGAAACATCGGTTGTCACCAGAACGCAAAAGAGCGATGATTCATTTATAAAAAAAGAGTTTTGTTTTGATTGATACAGTACTTACATTGATCGACGCCAATTGTCACGATATTCATTGCAGTCTACTGTTTGCACTGCCAGATCAACAGGAGTGGGCTAACGTAACGTTTTTACATATAGGATATCAGGATTTCGAGCAAATTTCTAACGAGATTTATGAAAAGACCCTTGAGCTATCAAAGGTTGTCAGCGAACAGGCAAAACCTTTTTTTTTATTTAAAAGTGATGTGTTAACGAACAGTACGAAAAAAGGGTTTGAATCGAATTTTATAAACATCGAAAGCCCAAAATGGGGTCACATCGCCTCAGTGATGAGTGAGCACAAAGAGGTGTGTTGTTTTGGATTGACCCTTGGAAATACGGTTGAAATTAAAAACAAGGCTATAAGTGAAAAATCGCTTGTAGATGGATTTATCTGGGATTCACTTCTTTCTACGCTTGCGGAATATTACGCAGACCAGGCCGAAGCTTTTCTTGAAAGTCATTACAAGACTACCGGTTTTAATATTACCAAACGTTTCAGTCCCGGATACTGTGATCTCGATTTGATGCAGGGACAAACAGCCATTTTTAATTATTGTGACTTGGGCAAAATCGGCATAAGCATTTCGAAATTGGGACTGATGAATCCACG
>CAZYTI010001394.1:0-1632 GCA_964650065.1 uncultured bacterium | reverse complement strand
CCGCGTAAAATATTCAGCGGAATTTCTCCAAACCTGTAGACAGTTCATTCATAACCCGGGTATCAGTGTTATCCAAGATGCCTTGTCAGCAGTACAATTCGGGCAGGTTCATGCGATGCACGATCCCACTGAAGGTGGATTGGCGACAGGATTACATGAAATCGCTGAAGCCGCCGGGGTCGGGCTTCATATCGATTATGATTCTATCGCTATTTTCCCGGAAACAGATCAACTCTGCCGGGAGTATAATCTGGATCCCCTGGGAGTTATTGCTTCAGGAGCATTAGTATTGACTGCCCCCCCACTGGAGACTCAGCGTATTTTGGATGGTTTGGCAGGGAAAGGCATTCAGGCATCAGTCATTGGGCGCATTGTCCTTGATCAAGAAGGCAGAAAATTACGGAAGGGAGATCGGTGGAGTGATCTTCCAATTTATGAACAAGATGAGATTACAAAAATTTTTGACTGAAAAATTATCGAATTTTTCTTGACCATTTTCTACCAAATATAATATTGAGAATTTGCCTTTGATAGTTTAGCTTTAAAGGCAATGTATCTGATATTAAATGCTTTTATAATACGATTACAGTTCTAGATGGAGGTAAACAATATGGCTCTTAAAATTACTGATGAATGTATTTCATGTGGTGCGTGTGAAGCCGAGTGTCCTGTAGAGGCGATTAGCGAGGGCGAAGACATATATGTCATTGATTCTGACAAATGTGTTGAGTGTGATGGACATTTTGACGAACCACAATGTGCGGCTGTCTGTCCAGCCGATTGTTGTGTTAAAGAAGAGTAATTTGCCCTTATATTGGCTGATTATAGCGAATTTTAGGGTTCCCTTAAAGCTCCTATTGATACTTTGATGTAGGAAAGTCAGAACATCTTGAAACAAGAATAAGTTCTGACTTTCCTTTTTATTTATTGTTTTACCCCTCTGGTTTTTCCTTCTCACTGACAATTGATCATCGATAATTACACCTTTCATTGAAATCCTGACAGAAATTTCTTGACCTGAAGACCAATAAAAAGGATTATATGTAAAAGAGAGGTTATTTTCAACGAAATTTGTAGACCTATGTGTATTGAAGGTTTACCAATACTTCTTTTTTATCCAATACAACGTAATAGTTTGCAGTATTTGCTTATTTGTTTCAACCGCTGTAATGATGATTCGTCAAACTTGCTGTAATAGTTATGGAATGCCCATGTATTCTACTGTTAGGTAGGATTGATGAGGTAACGCGGCGTGTTCTCAAGCGCTATGAATATCAAGGTATTGTATAACATAAAATATATGACCCTCAAGCAAAAGCTGTGTATACTTACTGTCCTCCTGGTAGGAATCGTGATGGCATTTGCCGGGTACACAGTTATTGGTCAGCAGCGAGAAGCTTTGTTACTTCAGATGGAGGGGACAGGGAGATTTTTGGTAAAAAACCTTGCGAAAAATGTGGTTGGCCCTCTGTTAGAGAAAGATAGCCTGAGTTTAAGTAATTTAATCGCATCGCTGGAGGCCCGGGATAAATTGCAAGGGAATCCTGCCCGATTTACCCAGCAGGAATATGATCAATTTTTAGCCCAGTTTTTTCTGAAGGATAAGATCCGGGTTTTAGAATCGTATATTAC
>CAZYTI010001393.1:0-1637 GCA_964650065.1 uncultured bacterium | reverse complement strand
ACGTTGAAGACGATATTTCATGAAGCGCTCTTCCGTCAAGAGATCACATCCGATCTGTTTCGTTTCAACACAATTCGGACCAGATAGCCTTATCTCTTAGCTACAGTATACAGTGACAGAAGATAAGGAGAATCACATTATGACAGCAACAAAGAGTAAAGGCCCGGGAGACGTAGTAAAAGACATTAAGCGGAAAACCAGGAGAGTTTTCAACGCAGAAGAGAAGATCAGGATTATTCTTGAGGGACTGAAAGCCGAAGAATCCATATCTTCGATCTGCAGGCGAGAGCAAATCCATCCAACGCAGTACTACAAATGGAGTAAGGAGTTTCTTGAAGCCGGCAAGAAGCGTCTCAATGGTGATATTGTCCGTGAAGCCACGTCTCCGGAAGTGAGCGATCTTCGTGAGGAGAATAGCCAGCTGAAACAATTGGTCGCCGAAGTTCTCATGGAGAACCGTATGTTAAAAAAAAGTGTTACGGGTTTGGAATAAAGCAGGCTGCATACATGAAATACAATGCAGCAGAGAAGTATGAAATCATACGGATGGTGGAACAGTCAGATATAGGAGTCCGACGGACCCTTCAGCAGATCGGTGTGAGCAAGAGCAGTTTCTATGAGTGGTACAGGCGATATCTTGAGGGTGGCATTGAGGGGTTGAGATCTCATTCAAGGCGGGCTAAACAGTTCTGGAATCGCATCCCTGAGAGTGAACGGCAGAAAATCATTGAATACGCACTTGATAAGCCTTGGATGTCCTGCAGGGAGGTTGCAGTCGATTATACCAGTGAAAAGGGCTATTTTGTGTCAGAATCAAGCGTTTATCGGATACTGAAGGTCGCTGGATTGGTTTCTTCGCCGGCATATGCTCTTCAGAGTGCGAAAAATGAGTTCCAGCACAAAACAACACGCGTCAATGAATTGTGGCAGACAGATTTCACCTATTTCCGGATCGTAGGTTGGGGCTGGTATTACCTTTCCACAGTTCTGGATGATTATTCACGAAAGATTGTTTCCTGGAAGCTCTGCAGGTCGATGAGTGCCGACGAGGTGAAAACAACTCTCGACCTTGCGATACTGAATACCGGTGTGAAGGCACAGACCATCATCGAAAAGCCGCGCTTATTGAGCGATAATGGCCCCTGTTACATTTCAGGAGAGCTCAAGGAATATCTGAAGGTTCAAGAAATGGATCACGCCAGAGGCCGGCCCTATCATCCTCAGAGGCAGGGGAAAATTGAACGGTACCATCGCTCGATGAAAAACATCATCCATCTGGATAACTACTACTTGCCTCAGGAGCTGGAGGTTCGCATCTCTGAGTGGGTCGATTACTACAACAACAGTCGGTACCATGAATCGCTGGGGAATATTACTCCTGCTGACAAGTATGAAGGTCGGGAAAATCAAATATTTTCTGAAAGGAGGAAGATAAAACAAAAGACATTGACATTGCGCCGAAAGACAAATGGCTATAGGATTAAATCAGGATCTATAGCTTAGAAATTGGCTATCTTTGGTCCGAATTGTTTGAAGACGTACAGGCGGTAGAACGACCGAAATCACTTGCCGGCGCGCAAGCGACGGGCAAGTGATTTCCATTGTTCGATTCTGGTGTCTGCTTTCCTGTCCCAGGG
>CAZYTI010001392.1:0-1637 GCA_964650065.1 uncultured bacterium | reverse complement strand
TATCGGGATTAAAGCAATATAACTCAAAACACGAAGTGAGCGATTTCCCGTTGCCCCGAAAATGATACGGAATAATGATATCAAGTTGATCATGACCGACTTAATCTTATACAATTTAATTTCTTATTTTATTTATCCAGTAACCAGGAACCAGTAGCCAGTAACCAGTATCTATCCTTCTTAGGCTGAACTTTGTTAGACCTTTATAAAAGCATACCTGAGCAGAAAAAGGGCGGCCACAACATAGAGGAGCCAATTCACTTCCTTCCCTCTTCCGGAGAAGATTTTAATAATAGGGTAGGCAATGAAACCAATGGCCAGACCATCGTGAATGTTGTAGCTTAGCGGGATCCCAAGAATCATGAGAAAAGCAGGAATCGCTTCTGAAAAATCGTCCCATTCAATTTTTTTCACGTTCCGCATCATCATCGTACCCACAATCACTAAGGCCGGGGCCGTAATGGGAAGGTATTTTCCTATCATTCCAATGAGTGGTGTAAAAAACAGGGCAAAGAGAAAGAGAAATCCGGTGGCCACGCTGGCCAGACCCGTTCGGGCACCGTACTCGACTCCTATGGTGCTCTCGATAAACGACGTCACCGTACTCGTTCCCGAACAAGCGCCTACAACCGTACCCACGGCATCCGACACAAGAGCCCTGTTCGCCCTTGGCAGTTTGTTTTCTTCCATGAAGCCACCCTGTTCAGCCACACCGATGATCGTGCCCATGGTATCAAACAGGTCCATGAAAAGAAACACAATAATGAAAGGGAGAAATTGAAATTTAAGAGCCGCTATAAGATCGAACTTCATGATGGCATGGTCCTTGGGAAATCCGAAAACGCCCTCATATTTCACCTGTCCTGCGATGAGTGCTAGAACCGTCGCGAAAAATATTCCCCAGACAATGGAACCCCGGATTTTCCTGACGTGAAGCACCGAAGTCACAATGAGTCCGGCAAGGAAGATTAAAACATTGACTTGCAGGATGTTGCTGTTGAATTTTACTGCTGTGGCTGGATCTTTAATAATAATTCCTGCATTTTGAAAGCCTATGAAGGCAATGAGTAGGCCAATTCCCACGGCGATACCGTTCTTCAAACTGGGACTTACGGCATCGATGATAACTTCTCTAACGCGGAATAAGGAAAGTACTAAAAAAATGATACCAGCTATCAGAACGATCCCAAGAGTAACCTGCCATGAATTTGTAATCCCTTGGGCTGTGAGGGCCATGACGACTGTCACGAAAAAGATATTTTCCCCCATGCCGGGTGCCTGAGCAATCGGATAATTGGCATATAGACCCATGAGTGTCGTTGCGACAAAAGCGGCCAGACATGTGGCCAACATGGCAGCATCCGAGGACAATCCCGTGGGTTCGCCGGTGAAATCGGTAGAGAGGATTGCTGGATTGACAAAGACAATATAGGCCATCGTCATAAAGGTAGCCAGTCCAGCCATCAACTCCACCCTCACCGTCGTTTCCTTCTCTTGAAGTTTGAAAAGCTTTTCTAACATGGGCACCTCCGATGAATTTTAACTATTATTGGTTTTTTAAATTATTCGCCAAGGTCCATATTTCCCCCAATTAATCCTCTGTCTCCCAGCCAAAGAGATCCATATCTATCCGCCCA
>CAZYTI010001391.1:0-1638 GCA_964650065.1 uncultured bacterium | reverse complement strand
CAATGCTCTTTTTACTGCCATAGTGAAAAACGGCAGAATGTGTTTTAACAGTAGCACATCCATAGGGCCCAGATCTCCTGCTACAGGGGATCCGAGACGCAGCAGGCCGATACAGATGTCCTCATAGTGAAGAGGGGCGATCAGCAATGATCCGGATCTTATATTCTTGGTGCCTTCTATCTTTTGATTAAAAAGAAGTTCTTACCGTATATCAGGAATCATCACGATATCATTTCCGCAAATGGCATCTTCAAATACGGTTCCGTTAAAGCTGGAAATTGGGATGTGCTTGGAATTTGTAAAGACGCAGCATTCTTCATTTTCGCATCCCCGACTGATTTGGAGTATATGATTGCCTTTCACTACATCCAGGTCGACAACCAAATCCCGACGACGGAAAAGCACCCGGAGGTTTTGCTCAAGGCGATGAAAATTAGAATTCGCCACGATGGATTCATGCCCGATAAGATCCCTTTCTATCTGTGACAAGATTTCAAATTCAGTAACATCCACACAATGAAACACAGTGAAACCACGAAGTTCAAAGTCCTCGGGTGAAATTATTTTTTTCAAAACTTCCGGTTCGGTAATGTGTTTCTGGATCATGGCGGCCTCTTCTTCAGTCAGTTTTTTCGGCTCCTTCACCGCATGAACATCAACAAATCGAAAATCAAACCTGGTTTTAAGATATCGATCCAGTCCGGTTTCCGGGTCTTCAACGATGTGAAGCAAGGGATAGTCGAATTTGTGTGCAATACCGTAAAATTTTTCTAAAATGAACAGGTAAGCCCTTATGGCACGGCCGATGTTAAATCCTTCCTCGTTGACATTACGCCGACCGATATAAGAGCCATTGTTATCAAGAAGTAATTTCTTAAATAGAGGAGAGGTAAATATCGGCTCAATCGTATAGGGCAGGACTGCCGCAACAACCTCGTCTTCCCAATATACCGGTGGAAAAACAAACTCCATCAGGTTTTTTATGATATCTTTGTGTTGTTCAAGCAGAAAAAGATCCTCAATTGGATCGAGGAGTTCGGGAACGTTGTCAATCAATGCCGTGAGTTCATCAAACTGGCGCATCTTGGTTGAACCAAAGGATGGTTCTGTCTTTTTCAGGTAATCGATGAGCGGCTTTAAACTAAGTACACAGCTTATTGGATATTCTTCCATAGTGTCCACCGTTAGGACTCTCTTTGTTTTAAATGTTATTGTGCAGATGTGAGGCTTTTATTTAACATTAAAAACCGAATTTTAAATATGGTGAATTCGAGTTGTAAGTGCACCATTTAAAACAAGTTTTGGACATGACAGGATTTCTTGGACGATAGGAACGAAATCCCGTGCTTCTCGTGCGTTTACCATTTTCCACAACCGTTTCTATTGGCAGCATTCGAGCTTACACACATGCTTGAATTATCTCTAAATCTTCGTATTTTTATCAATATCAATGAAATTATGCAATAAATTTAGCCGGATTTTTGAGGTAAGGTCGGATATTGAAAATATAAAATAGCCATGGGTCAAATTGATGGGGGTGATTGCTGCGAACGTTCACTATCTATTGAATTTTTTGCTTTATATTGAGTGAGTCTCTACCCGCAGAGCGGGTAGCCTCAGGAAGCCCCCTCGAAGGGG
>CAZYTI010001390.1:0-1638 GCA_964650065.1 uncultured bacterium | reverse complement strand
AAACCCCCACTTTTAACAACACCCCTCTCAACCCTAACGCTTATTATTTTTAATCCAAAATTCCCCTGGCCATATATGAAGGTTAATTTATGTCAATAGAAAATGAACAGGAATAATAAGATTGTTGGTCTTGCTCGTTTTTGTATATTGTTCATACCATAAAAATAAAAAAGGCTGCCGGTAAAAGCAACTTCTTTTAATAGATCTGTAATACCAACTGTCACGCTCCAGTTGAAATTTGAATAATTCGGTCTTAAATTAAGGTGGTTTCAAACCACAGAAAGGAGACCGGATTATGAAACGCAGACGTTTTACACCTGAACAGAAAGTTACTATTATTCGTGAAAATTTTGAGAGTTAATAATAACGGCATACATAAAAAAGCACGACTCGAAGAGAAGCTCAAAGATCGTAAAGAAGTCATTGCTGAGCTCCTGGAGGAGAATATCAAGGTAAAAAAGTCAGTTGGGGAGATCTAAGCTGTCGTTGGATCTCCCTTGACCTCCGGAACGAAATAATCGTTTATCTGAATCATTGGCACAAAAAGACAGGGATCGCAATCACAATGATGCTTTTCTGGATTTACCTCCGTACTGGAGAATACTACAACTGGAGGAAACGCCAGGATCAGGAGGATCAACATAACGGACTTATTCCTAAATCTCATTGGATTCTTCCCTGGGAGCGAGAAGCGATCATCGATTATAGATATCAACATCTGGAAGAAGGATACATGCGTCTTAGCTACATGATGCTCGATGAGGATGCTGTATCTGTCAGTCCGTCCACTGTTTACAGGGTATTGAAATCATGCTCGAACGCGCCAGGTTGAAATATCCAGGGGTATCTCCTGTGCTGATTACAGATAACGGCCCTCAATTCATTGCTAAAGAAATCAAGATGTATTTGAACGATATGGGATACACCCATCGTAGAACACAGTTCTTTTATCCACAGTCGAATGGAAAAATAAAACGATTTTACCAAACCTGTAAAAATGAGTTGATTCGAAAAAGTAGTTTCCTTAGTTTAGAAGACCTCAAAAGGCAGCTAGACCGATACATGAATATTTATAATAGCGAGAGACTTCATTCAGCAATTGGGTATATTACTCCCAAAGATATGTTATTAGGACGAAGAGAGCAGATCTTTAGAGAACGTAAGGAAAAACTACTAAAGGCCCGTCAAGAAAGAATAAGACAAAGAACGTTGTTGGCAGCATAGTAAAATTTACCAACTTATAAAAATGATCGATTATTCAAGTTTCCATTGAACCAAGACACTTTTCCCTAACCGAATCAGTATCCACATATTTAACAGTTCCACCATCACAGATAGTTATTTTTTGTAAGCACCCCCTCTGTAATCAATCTCAAAAATTATTAGTTCGTCTTTCTCTTTATCGATTCTGAAAATAATTCGAATATTTCCTATTCGCAATCTAAAAAAGTCTTTCCATTCGCCCTTTAATTTTTTTATATCTAATTCCTTGAAAGGAATGATACATTCTTCCAGAGACAAAACAAGTGATCGAATTTTAATCCTCGCTCTTTCCTTGTTTTTGTCATCCAAATTTTCCAAAAATTTAGCAGATTTTTTGCTGAATTTGACTTTCATTTTATCCAATCAGTCATATCT
>CAZYTI010001389.1:0-1638 GCA_964650065.1 uncultured bacterium | reverse complement strand
AGTCCAATTATTTGATCAAGAGCTGAATAGTCATCTGTCTGAATCGGTTTAATAAATTCAATTTCTAACAAAATCTTGTCATTTTTGATATTTTGAACATATCATTCATTGGTATCAAAAAACCACCTTTTGTTCTTTTTGCTTCGACTTTCATTTTGAATCCCTTTTATATATCATTCCAGTCGACTTTGGCTGGACAAATAATGCTCATGTTCCTTCCTCAGAACGCCATTCATTAGAATTCACGGAATCCTTCCCATGTAAGTTCCCATTGCTTATGTGGAATTTTCTCAAACTGCCAATACCATTCTCGTCCGATGTATTTTCGCTGTAAGCCAGCCTGTTTCAATGCTCTTAAAGCCCTTCTTCTATATGGCTCAAAATAAGATTTTCCCGAAAGGCAAATGCCGTCAACGCAAATTTCCAAAAGCAACGGCGTCAAATTTGAATCAATCTCTTCTGGTGTTTTTGCAATAGTGTTAACCCTGATAGGTGCGTCCCAGCTCAAAATAGACGACCGCACTTCCTGCTGGCGTTTGATTGGGTTTTCAGAGAAGTTTTCAATCACCAAGAAAATATCGTAATCTCTGTTCTCCTTAACCTTTCCTCTTGCCCGTGAACCAAACAAAACCACTGTTTTTAAACGATTCCCAAAGGTTTCTTTTAGGAGACGGATTAGTGGGTTATATATTGAGAATTCAAAAAATTGAATTTCTTTGCGTCCTCTGCCTGCCCCGTAGGTCCGGAAGATCGTACCGGGGCGTCTTTGCGGTGAACTATTACATTTACTCGAAATTTTCGTTATGTAGGATACTGTAAATGGCTGATCTGACCATCTCGGCAACTTCATCTGCGATGAGATCAATTTTTTTGCTGTAGGAAGAATTGTCCGGCGAATCAACATTTCCTTTCTCAAGTTTCTTCTTGATATTGGCAAGACTTAGACCTTCTTTCTTCAATCTTTTAATCTTGTCAATAATGAACAGATGGTCTGCCGTGTATCGTCTCTGTCCTCCTTGGGTTCTGTGAGGAACAAGCATCCCATCCAATTCCTTTTCCCAGAACCGCAAGGTGTGCGTTGTGATATTAAACCTCTGGCTGACGTACTGGATTGTCAAAGTTTCTGTGGTTTCTTGCATAACTTGTTCTTATTTATTAGGTAAGACAGGATTTACAGGATTTTAGGAATATTTTTTCCCTTTCCTACCTGTCCCGTTGAAAGCGGAATTTGAATTTTCCGGTTTCATCCGGAAATCAAAAAAGCAAAAGAACTAAATCTTGTAGATCCTGTTAATCCTGTCAAATCTGTAATGTTGGGCAGTTTAAATTGAACTTCAAGTAAGGAGAAGATCGTAGAAAAGGCGGGCTTCGCCTTCTTGGATTACAATCCATTTAAGAGTTAATATGTTGTTTTTATTTATTTATCGGTCAAAACCACCACCAACCTCAGGTGGTTTTGACCGATAAATAAATATTATTAGAAAATTCATGTCGAACTTTAACTATAGCTTTTAGTATGCAAAAAAAGTGCCAGATCAAAGAACCTGGTGTGAAAATCGATTATTCGTATAATTAAAGCAGGTTACATTCAGAAATATTTCATAAAGAGATGCTGATAGGTAATAAAATACCTATTTT
>CAZYTI010001388.1:0-1639 GCA_964650065.1 uncultured bacterium | reverse complement strand
GAAACCGTTTGAGTCGGACCATCAGTCCATTTCGAGAGCGCCGGGCAAAGGCCAAATTATTCGCCTCTACCCTGTTTGTCGACATTGTCGATTTCAGCCGGATGATGAAAAGATCCGATGAAGATGTGGTGATCCGGATGGTCGATGAACTCATCGATCGTATGTATCTCATCATATTCCAGCACAATGGGTATATCGATAAATTTCTCGGAGACGGTTTCATGGCCATCTTTGAACATGGATTCAGCCTGGAGCCTGAACTGGCTTTCAACGCCGTCAGGGCAGGTATGGATATTCATCGGGCTTTGAATCATAAGAATCGGAAACTTAGGAAGGCTTACGGTTCAGATAAAAACATACAGGTTCGGATCGGAATCAGCACCGGAGAAATTTATGCGATCTTACTGGGAAACTATATAAAAACGGAATTTACCTACCTGGGAAATTCGGTAAACCTTGCCTCCAAGCTCGAAAGCCAGGCCACCGAGCAGTTTATGTTAATCGACGATCAATCCCACGAACTGGTCAAGGACCGCATTCTATTCGAACCGGAAGATATTTTCATCTCCGGTCTCGGAAAAACAACCGCTTATAAAGTGCTCCGATTAGCGCGCATGCGCGACAGACAGACTTCCTAAACAATAGTGAGGTACCTGTTGATTTATTGGCAGTGTGTAAATAGGGTCACATCTTGACGGTCTGTTGCCCAAGAGACTTTAGGAATAAAAACAGACACAAAAACACCTTTTAAAAGTGGAAGATTTAGACCAGGATTCTCGCTTTAGTAAAGTCTACGCCATAGGTTCTTGGTAAGAGTTTAGGGTGGACGGTCCTAATGGGTGGTGGGCCGGGAGATTTTGTATTTCTTCAGCTTTACATAGAGCGTATTTCGACTAATCCCCAATCGCTCGGCTGCCTGTTTCTTGTTCCAGCTACATTTCTCCAGGACCTGCTGGAGCAATTCCTTTTCATGTTCTTCCATGGTCGGTGGTGACTGTGTTGGGGTCCCGGTTATAGGGGTTTGCAGCGCCTTTGGCAGATGTGCCGCTTTGATCTGTGTCTCCTTGGCCAGGACCACGGCATGTTCAACACTGTTTTCCAGCTCACGGACATTTCCCGGCCAGGGATAATCAAGGAATAACCTCATGACCTCGGGGCTAAACTCCTCTATCTCCTTTGATTGATCCGCCGCGAAACGGCCTAGGAAATGGTTAGCCACAAGAGGGATAACATTCTTTCTTTGGTTTAGCGGTGGCAGTTGGATAGGAATCACATTGAGGCGGTAATAGAGGTCTTCACGAAAATGACCGGTTTTTACTTCCTTTAGAAGATCTTTATGGGTGGCTGCAATAATTCTGACATCCACTGAAAGGGTCTGTTCGCCTCCGAGACGTTCAAATTTATGGGTCTGAAGCACCCGAAGGAGCTTTATCTGCGCTGAAAGGGGGATCTCTCCGATCTCATCAAGGAACACGGTTCCCTTGTGTGCCTTTTCAAAACGACCCAGCTTCTGTCGAATGGCCCGGGTGAAGGCGCCCTTTTCATGTCCGAAGAGTTCACTCTCCAGGAGGGTGGCGGGATTTGCCGAGCAATTGATCACCACGATCGGCTCATTTTTTCTTGGGCTTTTCTGATGAAT
>CAZYTI010001387.1:0-1641 GCA_964650065.1 uncultured bacterium | reverse complement strand
GATTATGGTAAGGGTCATTTCAAGCTCGATGCCATTGAACAGGATGTGGCAGAATTTTTTCAAATACGAAAGGCACCGGGGCAAGTGGCTCTGGCCCTGGACAAATTGGAGACGTGGCTTCAACGCATTGCAACACTGGAGATAGATTCCGTCGGTGTTGAAATAGCTGCAGAAAAAACTCCGCAGGATCTCAATGGGATTGTTCACGAATATATACGGAAGTATTTCGGTTCGGCCTCAACGGGAATTAGACTGTATCCCACGGGATTCGGGGTGGACCAACCTGTCATTGCCGAGGAATTCGACCTTCCATGGGAAGTCGATGCATTCTGGCGGTATTTTCTGAACGATGCACTGCCCCGGATCACTCCCAATTCCAGAGGAGAGATCAGAGTGCTGGTCAGTGAATCTCCTGAAATCAGGGACCAGTTGAAAAGGCAAATCGAGGAAGCACTCAAGAAGAAGAGCATTCCCGAAGGTGCATTCGAGGTGATCGTATTATGTGCCTACAAGCAAGGATATAGCTGGCTCAATGATGAAGTGCTTCCTAAATTAACGGATAAATCCGTCGGTCGCATCCAGATCACCTACCGTTCTCTGAAAGATTCCAAAGAGGTCCGCTGGCAGACCATTCAGGCCAATACCCGATGGCTCCAGGAGTTGTATCCCATCGATTGTGTGATGGCTCGAGAGTTGAACATTTCCGACTCACTCATCACCTTTCATCCCACTCAGAAACCAGGTCCCATTTATAAGGTGGAGGTATTTGATAAAGGGGGCAATCCCATTTTAAAAGATTCATTTTCCCCCAAATATGTGGTTCAACCGTTTTTTACCCACTTCCCCGAATATGATTCTGTGCGTGTCACGACCGGGTGGGTCTACGTGAACATCGCAGGTCGGTCCGTTCTTGATCGACGTATTAAAACCGATCCGGAAACCTTTTGGGAGCATCTTCAAATCGACACCTACCGAAAGATCATTGATTATGTGATGGATATACAGGACGGCCGACCCGCTTCGGAAAATGTTCCCTTTTTCGATGCGTTGAATGTGAAGCTGACGATGAGCGAACCCAATTACCGCATCGGGATCGATGAGGAATTGATTTCGTCCCTGGAGGCACTCCATGAAGACATCCTGTTTGAAACATTGACCCTGTTTAACTTAATCAGCGGGAGATATGGTTTCGGATCGGTACGTTTTCCGGGAAGAATCATACCGGATATTCAATCCCCCGTCCACGGACAACCGGGCAGAGTGAAAATTACATTTACCGGAAAAGAAAGGGCCCGTCCCCAGTTTGCCATGACTTACAGAGAGCAGGGAAAGGAATGCGTTCGAAAAGAATACGACCTGAGCCCCTGGGAGGTTTCTGATCCTAAATTGACGGGTATCTGGGTCGAACCGAAAAAAAAGGGCATCACGCAGCTGATGTTTGAAGTCACTGCCAACGATTCCGTGGATCGTTATCAAGAATTTAAATTACGGTCCACAGAGAATGATATTGACCGGTCATTTTTCCCTATCACCCGTTTGGCAAACATGGTGGACATATTGAGTCATCTGCGCCAGAGGGGTATTTTTGAAGATGCGCTGAGCTACGATAGAATTGAAAACCTACGATTTCGTGTGGTATTG
>CAZYTI010001386.1:0-1641 GCA_964650065.1 uncultured bacterium | reverse complement strand
TTTTTGTTGCTCAACGCTTCTGTTTTGCCTGAGTTACTGCAGTAGAGTCATACGTAACAGGCGCAAGACAATTTACAGTCAAGTCGAGAATAAATTTCTTAGATTTTGCGGATGCATTTATCATAGAAAATGGGGGACTTATATTAGATCAGAATATGACGATAGATGAAGAATGGTATGCCGTACTTGAACCCGAAAGAAAAATGTTGAAACCAATTAGAAATGTGTTGTTGAGACAGGGATGGAATATTGATGACAAAGGAAGAACTTCTGCTTTACGAGTACGAATGAAGGATAATCCACGAAAATCAGATTCCGAATTTCAAGAACTATATTCTAAACTTGATATTCCGGAAGAATTGAAAACAACATCAAATATGGATAATCTAGACATTATTCTCAGGAGTGCGGGCAAGGCAAATGGAATTAGATTCTGGCTGAATAAATATGGGCATGAAGATCAAGAGACGTTAGGCATAGGAGATGATATTAATGACATCGATTTTCTCCAAGTCTGTGATGCAAAATATGTTCTTTCAAGCTCGTTTGAAGAGGTTCTAGTAATAGCAAAACATGAAGGTTGGGAAATATCAAAAAATCCAACGTTTGATGGAATTAACGAAATTATGTTGAAGTTATTAGCTTTAGCAAAATAAGCCGCAGAACCCGGCTTAAATGCGGAGAGAACGCGGCGCGAAAAGCCAGATACTTGAATGAGATATAGTTACTCGCTAAGCAAAGACGCTGGGTCGCGAGGTTGAGAGTAGTTCAATGGTTTTAGGCGAGCGATGTTTGGGGTTTGAGCCGCCGGATCGCATAATGCAAACGTTGTGCGGCTTTCAGAACTAAGTAATAGAAAAGGCATAATTGCAAAGTGTTGTTCAATATGAAATACGAAATAATGCGATCCCCATTTGGTATGGGTTTTAGACGTACTGGAATACCTGGTTTAGCTAAGGATGTTTCAACTGGTAAACTTTTATTCACAAAGACGCCAAATGACCGATCTACAGATCGACGGTATGAACGAGAACATTGTCTATAAGATGAAGCTAAAGCATTAAGTATGCATTCTGATTTGTATTCGCCTAGGTTAATAGATATTTGTACAGATAGTATGCCAGAAACTGGCGTTACACTTTATTTGATTATGGAGTATATTGGAGATAAAGCGGATCGTGTAGAAGATATTATTCAAGAACTTCCATGTCCGGACGTATTGAAAAATCGTGCAGCTATTAGATTATCTTATAGATGCTCATAGTAATCACAATGCAAATCGTGATGTTGACCTTAATCATCTTTTTTTGGATCAGGAAGATATTTAAGCAATATTTAATATATTGGGCGAATTGTGCGCATGATGTTGTAGAACAGTTAGATTATGCAGTTGATATAGTGGGAGTGGCTCAAGTGGTTCATCTCACAAGAAACCATAAAAGCTGTCATTGCGAGGGCGAACGTCCAAAGCAATCTGAATCTTTTGAAACAATGATCCAGATCACATCACCCTCTCCGAGAGTTCGCGATGACATCGAGATTTGTTTCTTGGCAGCCTCAAGCGCGTTTCCCGAGGTTTGACAATCTGAGCTGATTGACTGACAAATCTTTTAGGGAGTGCTCCCCAAAACCTAGAAAATA
>CAZYTI010001385.1:1354-1643 GCA_964650065.1 uncultured bacterium | reverse complement strand
GGTATACTGCCCGGGGCTGTGAGGATTGTTGCTGACTGTCCAGATATCGGCATTGATGGAATAAACCAAAACCAGCATCATTGCTGTTAGAAAGATAATTTGTTTTTTCATGACCCTGTTTTTTATTACTGATTATGAATAAATTCGATGGTTTTTATTGAGCCGCATAATATACGAATAATTTAGGCCCAAGTCAATTCCCCAAATGGGGAATATTTATGAAGTGAGAAGTCAAGTGACTGATGTCAGATTTTTGAAATGTGATATCAAATGTGTGCTTTATTATGGC
>CAZYTI010001385.1:0-1344 GCA_964650065.1 uncultured bacterium | reverse complement strand
GGTTAAGCCAGCCCTGTTTCTTTGGCAAATGAGATCAATGAGGCGATATTATTCAGATTTAGTTTCTTCAGGATATTATTGCTGTGTTTGTTTACGGTATCGGGTTGGATTAAAAGCTTTTTAGCTATTTCAACATAGGTATAACCTGCAGCTATCAATTCAATTATATCAAGTTCCCTGATCGTTAGGTTCTCAATAATTTCATGATTCCTGTTTCTGATCCTTTCTTTAAAAAGTTCAGTCACTTGTTTGTGGGTTTTAAAGATTTCAGCAGTATCTATTACAATCCCCAGTAGCTGGGTTGGATTCCCATGCTCATCCCGCTTAAAAACTTTAAGCTTTGAGTAAACCCAGATATAATGACCTTCTTTATGTTTAATCCTGTATACTCCCGACCAAACATTACCTTTGTTTTTCATGAAAAATTCAGTTCTTTCTTTTAGCAGTATTTTATCATCAGGATGAAAGTAGTTTTGAACAAAATCCTGTACGTTTAAAAAAATTTCTTCCTTTTTATATCCTAAAATTTTGAAATATTTCTCATTACCCCAGACATATTTTTGGTTTTTCAGATCAAGGGTATATACAATGGCACATAGATTTTCGAGGATTTCTTTATAAAAGGATAGATCTTCTGAGTTGAATTTTCCGGTTCTCATTAGGGTTGTTTTACATTGCCAATATTAACAATTATTTATATAACAGGCAAAAATATTTCACATTTTTGACGCGGGGGTTTCATCGGATAATTTGAGACTTTCATTATCAACATTATAAATATTATCAATCCTTCTATAATTACTTCCGCCGTAACGGAAAGGACAGGATGTAATAAATCCCCTGCAACTTGTAGTTGCTAAGGTAATACTTACATCACGCCAGTCTCCCGGATTGGGATTGCCATCAGAGCTGGGCAATATTTCACCGTGGATATCATCGTCTTCTGAAGTGAAGACAACTCCGTTGGCAATAAGTATACCTTCAATCTGCAAATAATAATCATTAGCAAATTTTACATCAACTCCGGAATAAATAACCAGGGTATCACCACTAAAAACAATAGCTGATGCCGATACCCAATAAGTACCTATATCCCAGGTTTGCCCCCCGACATCTCCCGAAACAGTAACATATGCTTTCGAATGGTAATTAATGAATATAAATGCAAAAATCAGAAATAAAATTAAACCTCTTGTTTTCATCGGTTTTAGTGTTTGTGTTACGAACACTAAAAGTACATAAAAAGAGGATATGTTTACATAATTTTATTATTGCCGGTGTGAACACCAACAAGAGGCACATGCCCATGCCTTTAATCCAATTCAAAAGGTTAACCTACTTCCC
>CAZYTI010001384.1:0-1648 GCA_964650065.1 uncultured bacterium | reverse complement strand
CAATATGATTATTTTTATCTCATCTATCTCAGATAGACTTTCAACAATTTTTTTAATTTTTCTTTTCATATATCCTAATCTCAAATCTTTTTTCGAAAAAAACAACAATTTTCTCTAGATTAATAATAACATTTTTTGCCTTTTTTCCATTTACTCCATCGTACCCCAAATCTGCATATGCAAACCATATTTTCCTCATAGCTCTATTGATTTCAGGCGGATAATTTCTATTGGAGAATTCATGTCTACTCCTGTGATCACCGAAGTGTTGATTATTTCTAGCCACATCAGCTTCAATTAGCTGTTCAACTACTTTAGTGCCTAAATCTCCTACAACAGTCATACGCTTTTCTGAGTAAGACAATACTGTTGCTTTTAGCTTCTCACAGGCAAGATTTAAATGCTTCTTGAAATCACCCATTTTACTTTTCGTTATTGTAACGAATTTTAGCTTTTTTGTCCATCTTTTCGTTATTGTAACGAATAACTATTACCTTATCTAAAATGTCTGCGTTTTGAAATCTTTTTAAAACCTCAAAGCAAAGATCGTAGTTCTTTTCCATTTAAAGCCTTTTTTAAAAAAGAAATTTGTTTCTTAATTTGAGAAAGGAGTTTTCTGTATTTTGCGCGCAACTCTTTAGCTTCAATATATTTTATCCTTTCTTCTTTAGAAATCTTTCCTTTATAATTGAACTTCACTTTATCATTCTCTCTCACTGCTAGATAATAATATTTTTTCCCTTTAATATCTTTCTCAATAAGGGCCCCCTTTGGCAGCTTTTTCAATTCTTCTTCATATTGATTTTTCATACGAAGAGAGTTCTGCAGCTCTTCTTCTAGAACGCCTTTTATTACCTTCATTATTCCATCAATTACCAAACTATATTGTTATAAGGATAAGATGTTTGGTAATAGAAGTCAAATTCATTTTTGCCAGCACCTATGCTCTCTTTTTTTTTACCTAATACCCTACGGCATAGTTATTCCGCCTCGGATCACCAGCTCCGAATAGCGTTCCAGTTTCCGGATCGATGACAATTAAACTGTAACCACCAACTCGACTTGTGAGAGATTTGTATGGTATGACAAAATGGCCACGATTTGATAGTTCCAATGCTGTTTCAAAAGTAATTGGATCGACCACCTCCAGGTACATCTGGTTTGAACGATGAAGTTCGAACTTCCCAGGTTGTCCCGGTGGATCCGCCCAGGTGCCTCTGTTCGCGAAGCGCGGAGTTTGAAGCGCACCCTGCGGTGTCATGTTGAAATCAACCATATTGAGCAGGATTTGAACTGGACCTTGGAGGATGGTTTCTGTACCTCCCGAACCTGTGCCCATAAACGGCTTCCCGTCTTTCATTACTATGACCGGGCTAATCGTAATTGGGACCTTAGCCCCACCCTTGATAGCCCAAACGTAGTCGGCATTCCGGTCAGCAAACTGTAGCATGCTGGTGGGATTGAAACCTAATTCCTCTATGACGATACGAGTACCGAATCCTAGGCCGGAGCTTTGGACACAGGAAACGAGGTTACCGAACTTATCTGCTACGATGACACCGAGGGTACCGCCGGCGTTTTGGCCGTACTCCAACTCCTCCCCCATCGCCGTATTCGGACCCATCGCCATGTACCTGCCCTCCCCAGG
>CAZYTI010001383.1:0-1649 GCA_964650065.1 uncultured bacterium | reverse complement strand
ATGCGTTATTACTGACTTCCGAATATGGAATGAAGTTGGCTGTATATTTTCCCTACCATCCAGAAATGCTTGGTGATCTAATTGAGGAACTGAGGGAGAGCAGCCAAATTGTTAACCGGAAATACAAAAATAAAATTGAGTTTACGATAAACATGAACGATTCATATCGCCCTTTTGGCGAGTATGATAACCCTGGTATTGAATGGTGTAGTGTTAGCGATACGATAGAGATACATATGAAAAGTCCCGAGGATCAGATCAAGATGTCAGCTTATATTGCCGATAAAAGCCTTCTTTTAATGAATAGTGGTAATAAAGTTTGGTTTGGTACTACAGATTGGATTGATAGCGTTATTATTTGTTTAGACTGGCCAAATGAAAAAAACGAAATGAGAACCTTTTATTGCATTAACGATCATTTGTACATGTGGATCGACTGTAAATTTAGAAATTGTATAGAAGCGTCCCTTGAAGATAAGAATGATATTTCAAACTGGATTTCTGTACCCACAGCATGGGCCAACGATATTACGAGGAACTATAGAAATTAATGAAACCAACACGCGTACAAGAAGTACTGAACAATATCTTGCAAACACGCTGGTCCGCCTTTATCTGGGGGCCGCCCGGCGTTGGCAAATCTTCGATTGTTCGTGAAATTGCCGAGAGTAAAAAGTGGAAGCTGCTGGATATACGGGCATCTTTGCTCGACCCTACGGATCTGCGTGGAATTCCGGCGATTGAAAACGGACAGGCCAAATGGTGCCCGCCCTCTTTTCTGCCGGCTAATGATTCAGAGGGGCTTCTGTTTTTCGATGAGCTGAATGCTGCGCCACCCTTGGTGCAGGCCAGCTTGTATCAACTGACACTGGATCGTAGGATTGGAGAATACACGTTGCCTGACGGATGGAGAATTATTGCAGCCGGCAATCGGGCCGAAGATGCATCTGTAACCTTCAGGATGCCGGCGGCATTGGCTAACCGATTCGTTCATCTTGATTATGAAGTCGATTTTGAGGACTGGCGGACCTGGGCAATACGAAAACATGTCTCCCCTTTGGTGACCGCCTTTTTAAGCACTCGGCAGGAGTTACTGTTTGACATGTCACACCCGGATAAGGGTTTTCCCACACCCAGATCGTGGGAGATGGTTTCCGATGTCCTGAAACAGGTCGGCAATACAAAAGATGTGCAGGATGTATTGCTTGGAATTGTCGGTGAAGGGGCGGCAATCGAATTTATGGGTTACTGTGAAAGAGCCATAAGCGAAGAAACCATAAAAAAGATCCTGGCAGACCCTGAAGGAGCCAAGCTTCCTAAAAAGCTGTCCGACCAATATGCACTCATATCCTATGTGACCCATACTGCGGCCAACAACAAGAACCTTGACGGAGCCGCGGTGTTGATCAACCGCCTTAAACCGGAGTTAGCGGTTCTACTATTGAGGGATATACTGAAAATAAAACCCAAATTCATGCTCCAGAAAAATGTGCGTAAATTTATGGCCGAACACAAGGATCTTGTCATATGAATGTGGAACTCCCGCAGAATATCCTGCAGTCGCGTATCAAGTTGATGCTAAGTCAGCCCTACCTGGCATCAGCTGTTGCCCGTTTCCCGGTGGTCAATGCTGCCGATCAGGACTGGTG
>CAZYTI010001382.1:0-1657 GCA_964650065.1 uncultured bacterium | reverse complement strand
AATACTTATAAAATTGGAGGGATACACCAAAGAGCCAAGGATCGTCAGGAAATAAAATTTACCCATGAAGAGAAATTTCGTATGATTTCAATGTGCTAGGTTCAAACTTTCTACGTAATTCGGGTAGATAAAATTTTTAAATTCAACCTATTGTTACTGCTAGAAAAAAGCTTCATAATACACCGGTCGACATGGTTATTTCATCCGCATTGATTTTAAGGCTCGGATTCGCACGATGAAAGCCACTTCTGGCGAAAGGGGCTGAAAGGCGTTGATACCCGCCCATGATAATTTGATTTATCCACGAACAGGGCCGTGTTCAAACCTTAGCCTATTTACTTCTGCAACAATGAGACAAATATGAAAGCCAATTCAACCTTCGGAAATCTCCTCCATCGTTACAATGACCATAGCCTTACTATCATCTTTAGTGATGGTTCGGAACTATCAATCGCCCACGATGAAATAGACGATTTCTCCGAGAAGTACCTTGCCGATCCCGTTAAGGTACCGGCTGAGTTGAAAGAGGCAACCGAGTATCAGGCATGTGATATTTGCCCTAAAAAAAAATCTGGTGAATTTTGTCACGCATTGAGGCCTACCCTACCGTTTATCGAAATTGTCGATAAATATGTTTCTTGCGACAGGGTTACGACAATTTATAAGGGTGGTCGAGACTGCCCGCTTCATATCACAAGTACCGATATGCAGCATGCACTTCAATACTTGTCACTGTTGAGCCTTGCCTATTATTGTGAGGTGGGGCGGAAATATTGGAAGCTTTTTGCCGGGGTTATGCCGCTCATGTCCGTTGACGACTTGGTCTGGCGCCTTTACCTAAATGCGTTCTGGATATCTCTTGGAGACAAAGAGAAAACAAAACAAACAATTGAGATGTTTAACCGGGAGATTAACGTTACAGCTAAATGCCAAATTGACAGACTTGCTCTTCTCTGTAGAAATGACGCCTTTTTAAACGCATTCACACAGACGCTGGTGGCTACTGAGATCTTGAAATATGAATTGGAAGAAGTAGTAAGTGATGTCTTTAAAAAGTTTGAACATGACGGTTTCTGCTAAAAATTGTAGAGATTGAAACGAGCTGGTAGGCGCTTTTTTGGAGGGTCCGAGAGCTAACTCATATCTAGACGTTCAGCGTGCACCCCCTGCCAAGAGTTTCTCCGAATAAGCTTTATCAGCAATCATAATGTGGTTGACCAACCAGTCAAAAAGGAATCTGATCATATCGGAAGTTAAGACCTTATCACTACGTTCCTGCCATTTTGATCTAAATTCAGAAACTTTGGCAATGAAAAAATTATATTGTCCAATATGTACGTCTGCCTTTTCATACTTATGTGTTTCGAACAATCGTTCTTCATGAGCGAAATGAATTCTCGTGTATTCCTCAAGTTTTTCGATGGCGGCTGAGACGTCCGCAACCTTTACTTCTTCAAGCTGAAGGAATAACTCGTTGATGATGTGTATCAGCTTGCTATGCTCCTCATCAATAGTAGGGATACCCACGCTCATTTTTTCATTCCATTGAAGTTGGTTCATTCGGGCCTCTTAAGATGAGAAAATTTACAAACGCTGTCACTTGTTTCTGGCTGATCATTCGTTGACCTTTTAGATCTGACTCTGGAGACAGATGGTT
>CAZYTI010001381.1:0-1657 GCA_964650065.1 uncultured bacterium | reverse complement strand
TTCTTTCATTTCCTCGAGACTATATCTTCCATCGGCAACCCTAACGGCTATTGCTATAGCCATGAATGTTTCAGCCGGTGTTTCAAATTTGATGGTCATAACATTTCCTCCTATATTGTAATACTTATCTATCCGTTGTTTCATTAAGTTTTCTGCACAAGCAACATTGCTCCGGGAATCGTCTCCACAAACTCTTCAAGATCCATCACTTCACTCATATTGATCAATTTCGCTCCCATCGTCCCCGCATTATCAATTTTGCACACGACAGCGATATGCCCTTCTTCAGGCGAATCTAATCTGATTTCAGCAGACTCGCCGCGATCATTCAGAATAAGCGCGGTGCCATCATATTCGCTGAATGGGGTCAGTTTATGATCAACAGCATCGGTATAATTCAGCGTGACAATATACAATTCCGCCAGATGATCCAGTCTTCCGATGTGAATCACTTCATCATTTGCATCAAGAGACATGCCTATCCCTTCATCGCCACTTAACTCAATAAAAGGAAAGCTGTCAAGATCCCCTAACGTTCCTCCCGGATAGCGGTCTGAAAGAACTGCGCCCGCCTGTCCGTCTTTTGTTCTGTAGAATGCCATCAAATCCATATCTACCTTGGCGGTCCAATTCAGATTGATCATGAGTCGTCCGGTAGATAAAATGCCTTCCGTGCTCAATTTCTTCACCTTTTTCTTTAAGGGTTAAAACCTTTCGTTTAACTTCTATTGCCATAATTTTTCTACTATGTACATCATGCGCCTCGCTTGATGTGTTGAGATGTTCATCCGTACATACGCAACGCAACCGAGACGGATGCGGTACATCATGACTCCTTTATGAAAAGGCTCTTCATTACATATAAAGTAATTCAAACTATCGATTCGTTTTGATGGCTATAATCATTAAGATACTATAAATCATTAAATTGTATAAATTAATTTATGTCAACCTAAGAAATAAAAAACTTTCTGAGTTTTTGGGGTGAACTTTTATGGCGTTGGTCATCGTTTAGGCCACAGTACTGAACAAAGATGAAGGATAGCTGGAATTTTAATGTAAAATCTGGCTGAGAAACAGTTTGGTTCGTTCGTGCTGCGGGTTATCAAAAAATTCCTGGGGGGTGTTTTCTTCGAGAATCTGACCAAAATCCATCAAAAGCACCCGGTGGGCCACCCTCTTCGCAAAGCCCATTTCGTGAGAAACCACGATCATTGTCATCCCCTCTTCCGCCAACTCAATCATAACATCCAACACTTCCTTGACCATTTCCGGGTCCAGCGCGGAAGTAGGCTCGTCGAACAGCATCACGTTCGGTTTCATACAAAGACTTCGGGCAATGGCGACCCGCTGCTGCTGGCCGCCTGAGAGCTGTCCCGGGTATTTATGGGCCTGTTCGGGGATATGCACTTTTTCCAAAAAATACATCGCGGTTTCTTCTGCCTCGGCTTTAGGGATTTTTCGGGCCCATATCGGTCCAAGGGTCAGGTTTTCTAATATTATCAAGTGGGGAAAAAGGTTAAATTGTTGAAAAACCATGCCCACTTCAGCACGGATTTTCTCGATGTTCTTCAAATCATTAGTCATCTCAATGCCATCAACGATTATCTGGCCGCGTTGGTGTTCTTCCAGGCGATTGATGCACCGGATCAACGTA
>CAZYTI010001380.1:0-1664 GCA_964650065.1 uncultured bacterium | reverse complement strand
CTCACAAAAAGCAACAACGCCAAAATAATCTTTTTGACGAAGTGTAACATAAGCAAGCATTAACGTAGCATTTACAATATAATCAAGCCTGCTATATCCCTCAAATTCTCCCGCTGTGGCTCTGCCTACATCAACGGCAACAAGCACATTTTGCTTTTTTTCAGGTTCATAATTCTTGATGATCAGTTTAGATTGTTTAGCAGTTGCTTTCCAGTCTATTTTTGATATTTCGTCACCTTGAATGTATTGTCTCAGGCTTTCAAATTCTGACCCCTGACCTATCTTCCTCAACTTTGCCAGACCGCCTTCATGAATTAAACCTCGACGGGCTAAAAGCTCATATTTTTTGATATTCATAAGATTAGGAAAAACCTGTATTTCAGCGGGTAGTTCATGTTTATACTGGCGATACCACAACCCCATTACGGCAAGTATGCGCACATATACATGACCTATCCGGAATTTGCCTCTTTTTTGTGCCGTAAGTCTGTATTCCAAGGTTTTTCTTTCTCCCGGCAAAAGATACGTGCTGCAATTTTTCGGTTCAGCACACATTTCAGGCGGAATATCTTCTGCAAGCGTTATTTCAATTTTTCGGGATGTTTTGTTTTGGATATCAAATGCTATCTTGGTAGGAAATCCAAGAGATAATCTTTCCGGCACAATTCTATTTATTATTATTTTCTTTCTGGCTGGTAAAATTAATGCATCAACTACTATGTATAATAAAAGCAAAAAGCAGTAAATTACCCCTATCCCCGTAAGAACGCCATAAATGGCTCCGCCCAGAAACATCGGAGATGCAGCCATGATTAGAATTATAAGTCTTCTTGAAGGAAGCATTATTAACGCGGCACCTCTATCTGTAGTAAAATTTCCTTTATACAGTCATCAGCGGTTCTGCCTTCAACTTCGGCTTCAGGGATCAATAACACCCTGTGTCTTAAAACAGGCATCGCCATTGCTTTTACATCGTCAGGGGTTACAAACTCACGCCCCATCATCACCGCTCTGGCTTTGGAGGCAAGCATCAGCATAATTGCTGCACGCGGGCTTGCACCTAATGTGATTTGGTGCATACTCCTTGTCTGTCTAATTATTTGAGTAACATATCTCCTTACCGGTTCCTCTACCCTTACTTTTTTTACCATATCTCTTAATGTCAAAAGGCTTTCTCGATTAAGCAACTTTTGAAGATTTATAGTTTGTAAATTTGTCGCATCAAATCCATTTTCCACTTTATCAAGAATAGAAGACTCGTCTGATTCCGGAGGGTATCCTATCAATATTTTCAACATGAATCTGTCAACCTGTGCCTCCGGCAGTGGATAAGTGCCTTCAAACTCAATCGGATTCTGGGTTGCAAAAACTGTGAAACCAGTTGACATTTTAAATGTTTTTCCATCAACACTTGCCTGGCGATCCTGCATAGCTTCAAGAAGTGCTGATTGTGTTTTAGCTGGAGCACGATTAATCTCATCGGCGAGAATTATATCGCTGAAAATCGGACCGGGCCTAAAACTGAATTCTTTCGTGGATGAGTCATAAATATTAACCCCTATTATATCAGACGGCATCAAATCAGGAGTGAATTGTATCCTTCGAAAAGAAGTTCCGGTTATATATGCCAGTGATCGTGCAAGCAATGTTTTGCCAGTCCCCGG
>CAZYTI010001379.1:0-1665 GCA_964650065.1 uncultured bacterium | reverse complement strand
GATATAGGTTCAACATTTTTTTTACTCCCTAAATTTCTTTTTAGAAATTTAGGTAACAGGTTAAAAGGAATCACCATGAGAAAATCCACAATATGTCTATCGGTCTTGTTGTTGGTATTAACCATTCCTGTTTTCGTTTTTCCGCAATATGGTGAATCCGGAGGTGAGACGCTTCCAGGATTAATTGAAGACCTCAGAAGATTGGAAAAAATGACAAACATTGCCAGACTGGAGTCTATTAAAGCAATGCTTTTTGAAAGAGATATTCCCTACGAGATTGAACGTTTCTCACAAGACAGAAAGAAGAACTATCCACGTTCGGAAGGGACAAATGTGATCATCACAATGGGTTCTCAAGAAAAAGAGATCCTTTTGGGAGCCCACTGGGATTCAATGTGGATTGATGAGAATGTTTTAAGTGGGGGTATCATCGATAACGGATGTTCTGTGATTATTTTAATGCGGATAGCTGAAAAACTGCAAAAGATGAACCTAAATCACCGTGTAAGGATTGTTTTTTTTGACATGGAAGAAATAGGCCTATTGGGTTCGAAGGCCTATGCCGCAAGACATAAAAATGATAATATCCAATTCATGATAAATCTCGATGTCTGTGGGGCAGGTAATACGCTTATATTTGGTAACAGGAAAAAATCGGAGGGCAATCAAATTTTTGCTGCTTTAAAAAATGCCTGCGTAGAAGAAGATATAAATTTTGTTGAATTTCCAAGATTTTATGCGTGCGACGAAATACCCTTCCAATCTTTAGGAATAAAGAGCATCATGATTTCATTGGTTCCTGAAATTGATGCCCATCTTTTTTGGCTCAAATTGAACGGCCCCGATGGCGGGAGTTCAATCGATAGTTATTGGCCTACAGAATATATAAAAAGTATGCACTCCAAAGAGGATACATCAGAAATGGCCGATCCTATCGGAATGACTGTGTGCTATGAAGCGGTTTTAAAAACGGTAATTCGTTTAGATAGAAATTGGTCCGATCTATTCATAAATATCCCGATTTTTTATTCATATTATGAATAAAGAATCGATGCAGGTTAGTTTGTTGAGTGAATAAAACGACCTAAAAGACAAAACCAACAAAGATTTTTTAATTATTCTCCGGTCATTTCAACATTGAAGACCACGGGCCGGTAACCATCGGTACAACAGGCGACCGATGATTTTCTGCCACCGAAGTAAACGGCATGGATAGAAGTGCGTATATCTGCCCAGGCCCATGCACAGAAATTCTTGGGGGGATCCCAGGGAGATGTAACAATAAATTCCTGACCTTCTTCAAAAGTAGAACAAATTTTGCCTTTTTGATTCGCATACTTTTCGTACAGCTCCGGAAAGATCGTCTTCTTGATCACGGTAATCTTGACTGCAGGTTCTTGCTTCGTCTCACTCTTTTTTGTACTTGCAGCCGCTTCTCCTGCCAATACTGCAGTCGATACCGTCGCTGCACAACCTAAAAATTCCCTTCTCTTCATTTTTACCTCCCAAGATAATGGTTCATGATGTTAATGATGGCTCTTCACGGATTTGAGTGTTTAGTTCTCATATTGATAATCCTACCGCTGTCAGGGACAGCTCCTATCCATGGATGTTTTTTATTCTGGAGTCGAATGTATCGGTCTGTTTAAGAGTTAAAAACAACCT
>CAZYTI010001378.1:0-1667 GCA_964650065.1 uncultured bacterium | reverse complement strand
GCAAGCACGGCCCATAATTTGTCAGCCTCCATGAGAGCTATGCAAGAAGCTATGAAGCCTACGATTCAGATGCAGAAAGCGTTGCAAAATGCTATCAGGCCGGCTATACAAATGCAGGAGGTCATGCAGAAAGCTCTTGAGCCTCTTAGAAAGCAGCAGGAGTTTATTAGCAGGCAAATGAAGGAAATTGTTCGTCCTTCAAAAATAATGCAAGATTATATGGCTGAAATTGTTGCACAGAATCAAAGGATAGTTAACGAAACTTTTGCTAACATTAAATTTGAAAACTCAATCCATGCTTCCTGGTCCAATGCTATCAAATCAATGAATTTCAAGACACAGATTAGTGATGCCTTATCACAAATATATAAAAGTAACCTTCAAACAGAAAAACTCTTCCTTCAATTTAACAACCTGAGTACTTTTAAGTCCTCGATCATAAGCGATATTCAAAAGAATACGTTCAAAAACTTCTTTTCGGACTATGCCGCACTATCCAAATCAATACAAAAATGGGATGGTATTTTTGAACTGCCGCGATTCACTCTTGTTGATGCCAGCAGGGAAAATCTTCTTTCCAACTTATCCATTGGCTATATACGGCAATCAGAAGTAGGGCTTGATGAACCAGATCGAGACTATATTGAATCAGAGATCGAACTTGTTCAGAGCGATATTGTCATCCTGAGGGAATTGCATCCTGATATTGCCAAGGTGATAGGAGCTGCTGGGCAGGCTTTAAAAGGATCCAACTCAGACAAGGCTCGCCATGTTTTGTCGTCTCTGCGGGAAGGTTTCAATCATTTACTGCACCGGCTTTCTCCTGACAAAAATGTACTTGAATGGATAAATGATGAAAATAAGCCAGCCGATTTTCTCCATAATGGTCGGCCTACACGAAGAGCACGTTTTCTATATATTTGCAGGGAAGTCAATTTCGAGCCTTTGGAACAATTCTTTGAAAAAGATATTCAGGCTACCCTGGAACTTATTAATGTATTTCAGAAAATGCATGACATTAGTCCAAAGTTAACTGATGCTCAGCTTAAAATTATCTTAGCTAAAACGGAATCAGCTATTTTGTTTATTTTGAGGCTGATTCAGTAGCTGTAATTAAGTGAATAATCTATGTTTAATAATGGGATGAAAAATGTGCACTGATACAACAGAACGAGGTTTAGAGGCATTAATTGAGCAATATTTGCTTGAGGAAAATGGTTACGAGCGAGGTCGACCTGTTGATTATGACCGTAGTTGGTGTATTGATACGGTTCAACTATTTCGATTTCTCAAAGAAACACAGCCGGTAGTTTTTGAACGGCTCCGGATTGAACAAGCAGGAAGAAAACAGGAGAAGTTTTTCAAGCGTCTTTCGGACCAGATCAAATCTCATGGCATCGTGGAAGTCTTACGGAAAGGTATTAAGACAGGCGAAAACTCCTTAAGACTATATTATCCGTTTCCGGCTTCAGATCTTAATCAAAAGGTGGTGAACGATTACCGTAAAAACATTTTTTCTGTTACCCGGCAGTTGCATTATAGCAATGATAATACGCAATTGTCACTGGATATGACGGTATTTATTAATGGTCTTCCACTTATTACATTTGAGCTTAAAAACAATCTTACTAAACAAAATGTAAAGGATGCTATTCGTCAATACCAAA
>CAZYTI010001377.1:0-1668 GCA_964650065.1 uncultured bacterium | reverse complement strand
GAGACCTGTAACGCGCTGGGACTGGATACGATTTCCTCTGGCATGACGTTGAGTTGGGCGGTGGAATGTTTTGAACGCGGGTTGTTAACTGAAGAGGATACCGGTGGTATCAAATTAGAGTGGAATGATCCGGCCATCTATCTTAAGGTGTTGAATATGGTTGCCAGACGCGAAGGCGTTGGTGATATTCTGGCTGAAGGCAGTTTCCGGGCAGCTAAGCATTTTGGTCGGAGTACCGAAAAATACTCGGTTCAGGTGAAAGGCCAGGAGTTTCCCGCCCACGAACCCCGGGGAAAATGGGGCGTGGCCTTGGGGTATGCAGTTGCCCCGATTGGTGCAGATCACATCCAGGCCGCCCACGATCCGTGTTTTGATACACCTGGCGACCACTCCACAGAATATAATTGGGTCGATGAAACCGATCTTCGTCAATTGGGCATTCTCGGGCCGGTTCCCAGTGAAGATATTGGTCCTGCCAAAGTGCGGAATTTTGTCTATCTGCAACAGATCTGGGCCGTCCATCACGTGCTGGATTGGTGTATTTTTACCGCCGTTCCCGAATTCAGGGCATTGAGCCCAAACCAATTGACGGAAATCGTCCGCACCGTGACCGGATGGGACACCAGTCTGTTTGATCTGATGAAGGCCGGCGAACGGGCGATCACAATGTCCAGGGCGTTTAACTGCCTGCAGGGCTTCACGGCGGAGGATGACATGGTTCCTGATCGGTTCTTTGAGCCCATGCGAGGAGGGACCCTGAAAGGACATGCCGTCGATCGAGAGCAGTTTCTAGAAGCTCGTCAGCTCTATTACGGCATGATGGGCTGGGATGAAAATGGGGTTCCCACCAGAGCCAAATTAGAGGAATTGGATGTTGGGTGGATCTGGGAGTTGCTCCAACAGCAGAAAAAAGCGTAAACCATGAAAATTCAGGTAAAACTGTACGGAAGTCTGAATCGATTTTCCCAGCCAGAAACCCCTGGTGTCTGGCTGGGGGATATCCCTCAAGGAGCCAGTCTTCGAGAACTGATTCAACAAATTGGAATTCCAGAGCGAGAGATCTGGATTGCCGCGATTGATGGGAGAGCCTATCCTTTTGACACGGAGATTCCGGAAGATGCTAAAGTGATTCTTGTGACTGCCAGAGGAAGCGGTGGGTAATATCCTGATCATTTTTAGGTTTTGAAATTTTAGATGGCCCCATCCCTTCAACTATTCTCAGAACAAGCTTGGGGGTGGAGTCCATCTTTTGTAGTTTTAAGGATAAGGAGGAACAAACTGTGTATTATCTGAAACATGAAAGCCCCTTCGAACATGGATACAATATGATTACTGAGGAAGGCGAACCTACGAACGACACGATGATGGATTTCGGAATTCTGATCCTCAAACCTGAGGAGTGTTATGAGTGCAATTTAAAAAAAGAACGAGCTTTCCTGTTGATGAAGGGAAAAGTGACCTTCAATTTCAATGACCTTGAAAAACCTGCGGAAAGAGCATCTCTTTTTGAGGAAAATCCTGTTGTGCTCCATGTGTCCCGGGAAACGTTCGTGAAGATCGTGGCTGAAACAGAAACTGAAATTGCGATCATGAGAACCGGGAATGAAAACATGTTTGCGCCTAAACTTTACGAAAAAGAAGACACAAGGGATGAACATCGCGGAGCCG